>NZ_JBKGGT010000008.1:0-225026 GCF_052041995.1 Pseudomonas sp. SMV7
AAGCAGAGCAAGAGCAAGAGCAAGAGCAAGAGCAAGAGCAAGAGCAAGAGCAAGAGCAAGAGCAAGAGCAAGAGCAAGAGCAAGAGCAAGAGCAAGAGCAAGAGCAAGAGCAAGAGCAGGAGCAAGAGCAGGAGCAAGACAGGGGCAGGAAGCCAAACTAAGCAGAACAGTGCAGTTTTGCCTCGTTATTTCGGTTGACTGTACTGGTTGGTCATTCCGCATAATGCCACCTCGAACTGATCCGGAGGTGGCATGCGCAAGACAGTCCTGGTTCTGGTAGAAACCGTCGACGATTACCTGCCCCTGCTGGAGCAGGCTGGCTACCAATTGATTCGTGCCCCCTCACCGCAACTGCGCGCCGAGGCCATTCAACACCACGCCGATGAAATCGATGCGGTACTCACCCGCGGCCCGCTGGGCCTGACTGCCGCCGAAATCCAGAACCTGCCCAGACTACAGATCATCTGTGTGATCGGCGCCGGCTACGAGCAGGTCGATCTGGCCGCCGCCGCCGCCCGCGGCATCATTGTCACCAATGGCGCCGGGGCCAACGCCAGCGCAGTCGCTGACCATGCCATGGCCTTGCTGTTGGCGCTGTTGCGCGACATTCCCCGCGCCGATGCCAGTATCCGCCACGGCAAATGGAACCGAGTGATCAGCCCCTCGGTGACTGGCAAGCGCCTGGGTATTCTCGGCCTCGGTGCGGTCGGGCAGGCCATCGCCAGGCGCGCCCATCAGGGCTTCGACATGCCCATCAGCTACCACAGCCGCACGCCACGCCAGGATCTGCCCTACACCTGGTACGACAGCCCGCTGCACCTGGCCGAGGCCGTCGACATCCTGCTGGTGGCTACCCCCGGCGGTGCCGATACCCGCCATCTGGTCGACGCCCCGGTGCTCGATGCGCTGGGCGCCAAGGGCTACCTGGTCAACATCGCCCGCGCCAGCGTAGTCGACACCCAGGCGCTGGTTGCCGCGCTGCAGCAGGGCCGGCTGGCCGGCGCCGCGCTCGATGTGTTCGATGACGAGCCACAGGTGCCGGATGCGCTCAAGGCCCTTGCCAATACCGTGCTCACGCCCCATGTGGCCGGCCAGTCGCCAGAGGCGGCACGCGACACGGTAACCTTGGTGCTGCGCAACTTGCAGGCGTTCTTTGCCGGTGAGCCGGTGCTGACCCCCGTTCTACCCTGACCCATTCGATACCCCCGGCACTGCCCGGCCATAAGGAGCGTTTGCATGCAACTCGAGATCTTCCAGATCGATGCCTTTTCCGACAAGCCCTTCGGTGGCAACCCGGCCGCTGTGATTCCGCTGGAAAGCTGGTTGCCGGACGAGGTACTGCAGCGCATCGCAGAAGAGAACAACCTGTCGGAAACTGCCTATTTCGTGCGTAACGGTGAAACCTTCGACCTGCGATGGTTCACCCCCACGGTCGAAGTCGACCTGTGCGGCCATGCCACCCTGGCGTCGGCCTATGTGCTGTTCGAGCAGTTGGGCGAGCAGGCGCAAGTGCTGCGCTTCAACACCCGCAGTGGCGAACTGCGTGTCAGCCGCAGCGGCGATGGGCTGCTGGCCATGGACTTTCCAGCCAGGCAACCGCTCGCCGTGGAAATTCCCGCGGGCCTGCTGCAGGCGCTCGGGCTGAGCCAGGCGCAAGCAGTGTTCCGCAGCGATGACTATGTGGTGGTGATCGACGATGCCTTGTTGCTCGATCGATTGAAGCCGGACTTCGTCGCCCTGGCGCGCTTCGACGTGCGCGGCATCGCAGTGACGGCGGCAGGCCGCGGCTTTGATTTCGTTACCCGCTGGTTCGGCCCGCGAGTGGGCGTCAACGAAGACCCGGTGACCGGTTCGGCGCACACCTCACTGGCGCCGATATGGGCCGAGCGCCTGGGCAAGCAGGTGCTCAGCTGCGAGCAGGGTGGTGCGCGCAAAGGGCGCCTGCAATGCGAAGTGCCGGGCAACGGCAGGGTCATCATCAGCGGGCGGGCAGCATTGTACCTGCGTGGTACGGTGTCCATCTGACCCTGGCATCCGCCTTGCGCTGCCTGTGCCGGCGATGTGGCCGGCACAGGCGTCTATAATTGCTGGCCCATCTTCAGCTGAAGGAGCCAGCCATGTCCCTGGAAAAACACGGCACCTGCCTGTGCGGCGCCACCCGGCTTACCGCTATCGTCGACAACACTCACATCAGCGCCTGCCATTGCAGCATGTGCCGCAAGTGGACTGGTGGCCCGCTGCTGGTGGTGCACTGCAGCCAGCCACCGGTAATCGAAGGGCGTGCGCCCAGCGTCTACGATTCGTCCGATTGGGCTCAGCGCGGTTTCTGCGGCCAGTGCGGCACACATCTGTACTACCGGCTCAAGGCCAACGACTTCCATGCCGTGCCGGTCGGCCTGCTTGACGGTGACCAGGAATGGGCGTTCGACCTGCAGATTTTTGTTGAACAGAAACCCGCCTGGTATTGCTTCGCCAACCAGACCCGGGAATTGACCGGGCAGGAGGCCTTCGAGCAGCTCGGCTGATTCAGGCTTGTGGCAGCGGGTGCACTGGCATCAATGCCATGCGAACTTGCCAAACAGGCGCATTCCTGAGAAAAGGGCGGCTTTGTTTCCAGCGTTGGAGTGTTCCCGTGAGCCAAGAACTGCAGATCACCGACCTCGTCGAAGGCGACGGCAAGGCCGCCGTCAAAGGCGCCCTGATCACCACCCAGTACACCGGCTGGCTGGCCGATGGCAGCGAGTTCGACTCGTCCTGGTCGCGCGGCAAGCCGTTCCAGTGCGTGATCGGCACCGGCCGGGTCATCAAGGGCTGGGACCAAGGCCTGATGGGCATGCGCGTGGGTGGCAAGCGCAGGCTGCAGGTGCCGGCGCAGCTGGCCTATGGCGAGCGCAGCGTGGGCGCGATCCCGCCGCATTCGGACCTGACCTTCGAGATCGAGTTGCTGGAAGTGCTGACGCGGGATGACTGAAAGCGCCCGGCCATCCGCCAGGCGCATGCAACCGCAGGTTCTTTTGCCCTACACAATTCGGCAACACCCATTGCCTAGCATGGCCTTGTCCAGGGACGGCACCTGACCTCAGGGAGGAACCAAACGGGTTCAGGGCACTCTGACCCTCACTCGTTGCCAAGGATGGCACCCACTCCAAAGGGTGTCTCGCCTTGATCAAGTTGCCTGCGTTCGTTTCCCGTCATCGCCACCTGCTGCTGGGCCTGGTGCTCAGCACCGCCGCCGTGCCGCTGTTGCTGGAGGCTGTCGAAAGCCGTGCGCAACCGGCGGATGGCACGCAAACCCTGGTGTTCCTGCGCCACGCCGAGAAGCCGGAAGAGGGCTTGGGCCAATTGAACTGCCAGGGCCTCAACCGGGCCCTGGATCTGGCCAGCATGCTGCCCGAACGCTTCGGCAAGGCCGACTACGTATTCGCCGCCAACCCGTCGCGGCATGTCGAGGAAGGCAGCAAGCAGGAAAGCTACAGCTACATCCGCCCGCTGATGACCATCACCCCCAGCGCCATTCGCCTGGGCCTGCCGGTGAACATCGATTACGGCGCCAACGACACCGAAGCGCTGGCCGACGAGCTGCTGCGCGACAAGTACCGCAACGCGACCGTCTACACCGCCTGGTCGCACGGCTACCTCCCCGAGCTGATCAACACTGTGGCCGGCAAGGCCCTGGGCGACCAGCGGGTGATCACCGAGGACTGGAACGGTGACGATTTCGATACCCTCTACGTGCTCAAGCTGACCTGGCACGACGGCAAGGCCAGCCTGCTCAGCCGCAACGTGCGCCAGGGGCTGGATGGTCGGGCTCGGGGCTGCCCGACCTGATCTGCAGGTGACGGATTGGCCGTACCAGGGTCAACGACCGCAGCGCATCGGCCAACCCAGTACCTTCTTCGCCCGCGGCGTGGCATAGGTGCGTACCTTGGAGGTACTCAGGCCCATGCGCACCAGCGCTTCGGCAACGGTGACCGCGGCGCTGACGCCATCCACCACCGGCACGCCCGTGCGCAGGCGGATCTGCTCGTCCAGCCCGGCCATGCCGCCGCAACCCAGGCAGATCACCTCGGCCTTGTCGTCACGCACGGCGCGTTCGGCCTGCTCGACGATCGCCGCCACGGCGCGCTGCGGGTCGGCTTCCAGCTCCAGCACCGCCAGGCCACTGGCGCGCACCGAGGCGCAGCGGTCATACAGCCCGGACAACTTCAGGCGGTCTTCGATCAGCGGCACGGTGCGGTCCAGGGTGGTGACCACCGAATAGGCGTGGCCCAGGTACATCGCGGTGCTGGCGGCGGCGTCGGTGATGTCCACCACCGGCACGTCCAGCAACTCCTGCAGGCCCTCGCGGCCATGCTCGCCATAGCCAGCCTGGATCACCGCATCGTACGGGCCCTCGTAGGCCAGCACCCGGTCCATCACGGCGATGGCGGCCAGGTAGCTTTCGAAATTGCCTTCCACCGATTCGGCGCCGAACCACGGGGTCAGGCCGATGATTTCGGTGCCGGGCGCGGCCACGCTGCGGGCCTGTTCGGCGATGGCTTCGGTGATGGCTGCGGTGGTGTTGACGTTGGCAATCAGGATACGCATGTGTAGCCCTCCCTGGTCAGTGGCTGCTGTGGTCGACGGCGATGCATTCGCCGCTGACGTCGTGGTACTGGCGGTTGCGTGGCGCGATCAGCAGGTACACCGCAGCGGCGATGCCGGCGCCGATCAGCCAGGAGAACGGCGCGATGCCATGGAAGTTGGGCACCAGGGCCAGGACGATGGCCAGCAGTGCGGCCGGCACGAAGGCGGCCACGGCGCGCAGGTTGATGCCCTTGCTGTAGTGGTAGGCCCCGGCCGGGTGCTCGGTGTACAGCTCCGGCACGTTGATGCGGCCTTTGCGCAGCAGCCAGTAGTCGGCCATGATCACCCCGTACAGCGGGCCAAGCAGCGCGCCCAGGCCGGACAGGAAGTACACGATCACCAGCGGGCTGTTGTACAGGTTCCACGGCAGGATCAGCACCGCCAGGGTGGCGCTGATCAGCCCGGCACGGCGGAAGTTCAGGTGGCGCGGCGCCAGGTTGCTGAGCACGAAGGCCGGCGCGACGAAGTTGGCCATGATGTTCACCGCCACGGTGACGATCAGGAAGGCCAGGCAGCCGAGCACCAGGAACGGCGTGCTGGGGATGCTGGCGACGATCTGCGTCGGGCTGTCGATGACCTGGCCGTTGATCTGGAACTGCGCACCGCACAGCACCACGGTGATCATGGCGAACACCAGGATATTCACCGGCAGGCCCCAGAAGTTGCCCACGCGAATGGTCTTGCGGCAGGGCGAGGAGCGGGCGAAGTCGCAGAAGTTCAGCACCAGGGTGCCGTAGATCGCCAGCCACAAGGCGCCGCCGGCAAAGATGTTGCGCCACATCTCGTAGCCGCTCAGCGGCGCGGCCACCGACCAGGCGATGCGCGCGTCGGCCTGGAGGTACATGAACACCGCCAGGGCGGCAACCGTCAGCAGGATCACCGGGCCGGCGAAGGCCTCGTAGCGGCGCACCATCTCCATGCCGTAGGCGAGGATTACCAGCTGCACCAGCCAGATCGATACGAAGCACACCCAGCCCAGGCTCGACAGGCCGAGAATGCTGTCATGGTCGTAGGCGGCGAGGTGCGGCCACACGGCAGTCAGCAGCACGCGCAGCACCACCGATGCCAGGTAGGTCTGGATGCCGAACCAGGCGATGGCGATGACCGCGCGGATCAGTGCCGGAATCTGCGCACCGTGGATGCCGAAGGCGATGCGGCTGATGACCGGGAACGGCACGCCGGTTTTCTGCCCCATGTAGCCGGACAGGTTCATGAAGAAGTACACCAGCGCTGCGCCGATGGCCAGCGACAGCAATATCTGCCAGCCACCCAGGCCGAGGGCGAACAAGCCCATGGCGAACGAGTAGTTGGCGATGTTGTGCACATCGTTGGTCCACAGCGCAAAGATGCTGTAGCGGCCCCAGCGGCGGCCGTGCAGGCGCGTCGGGGCGAGGTCGCGATTATGCAGGCGTGGGCTCAGGGCCAGTGTCGGCTGGCTGTCGGCAAGTGGCGAGGCGGGGTGGGTGCTGGCGACGGATAGTTCAGGGGCAAGGTCGAGGCTGGTACTCATTCCGGCGGGCTCCTGATGCACGTGGACTGCGATGAGCGGGCATGCGCACGGGCTCGCCATCTCGTCGGTGCAGCGTTGGCATCACTGGGTTCAGGGCGCGGCGGCCGCTGTTGGGGCGGCGTCGCGGGTTCTTGTGTATTTATGTTTTGTTCAACTTGTATACAAAACACGAACACACAAAAGCGAGTTCCATGCCATAGGAGAACCAACTAGGCAGATGCCATTATTCTGAATCTGTCGTTATTGCCGATAACTTTATGAAATGCGTCAAATATAAATTGACCGATTGAACAGGTTTAAATTTTTTGCGTAGTGTTTAGTTGATCGATTGGTCAAACTTTAAGGTGGGCGTGGTGTAACGTATTGGGGCGCCAAGTTGGAAAGTGCACACAAAAATGGCACTTATGGTGACATTCTTGTGTACAAAAAATAGTCAGATTTTTTCTCAGCCGACCTGTTCTCCGCTTTGCCTGCGGAGCGGTCGGCTCAGACTTGGCTCACTCCATTGGCGGCAGCCGCCGCTTCACCGGGCTTTTCTTGATGATTGCGGTATTGGTTTCGGCCAGCGTGTTAAGCCGGTCAAGAAGGGTATCCAGCTGCTCCATCGAACGCACATGCAGGCGGGCGATGAAGCAATCCTCGCCGGTGACCTTGTCGCACTCGGTGAACTCGGGGATGGCGATGATCTGCCGCTCCACCTCCTGCAACTGCCCGGGCAGCGGGCGGATGCGCACGATCGCCTGCAACTGGTAGCCGAACGCGCGTGGGTCGACCTCCACGGTGTAACCACGCAACACGCCACGCTCCTCCAGGCGGCGCAAGCGTTCACTGACGCTGGGCGCAGACAACCCGCTGATCTGCGCCAGGGCCTTGAGCGAACGGCGTGAGTCTTCCATCAGTGCATTGATCAGCAATTGGTCGATGGCATCGGTCATGGTCACCTCGTAAGGTCGTTCGGATGATTTGCCTTGATAGTAAAGGTAGCTTCGCAAATCTACCTTCGATATCCGCTGGAAGGCCTCCCGGAAACATTTGCATACTGTTGCCATCATCGACAGGAGGTGTGAAATGGACAGTTCGTTGCGCCGTGGTTCGCTGGAAATGGTCGCCGCCATGCTGATTTCCGGGACCATTGGCTGGTTCGTGCTGGTGTCTGGCCAGCCGGTGCTCGAGGTGGTGTTCTGGCGTTGCGTGTTCGGCGCCGTGACCTTGCTGGCCATCTGCGCAGGCTTTGGCTTCTTGCGGCCAGGCGTGATCAGCCGCACGGCATTTCTGCTGGCGATTGCCAGCGGTGTGGCAATCGTCGGCAACTGGGTGCTGTTGTTCGCGTCCTATTCGCGAGCATCGATTGCCATCGGCACGGCGGTGTACAACGTGCAGCCGTTCATGCTGGTGGGGCTGGCGGCCGTGTTCCTGGGCGAACGGATCACCCTGGCCAAGGTCACCTGGCTGAGCGTGGCGTTCCTCGGCATGCTGGCGATCGTCAGTGCCCATGGCAGCGGGCAGGGTGGGGGTGACGATTATCTGCTGGGCATTGCCCTGGCGCTGGGGGCGGCCTTCCTGTATGCCATCGCGGCACTGATCATCAAACGCCTGAGCGGCACCCCACCGCACCTGATCGCGTTGATCCAGGTGGCTACCGGGGTGCTGTTGCTGGCGCCCTGGGTCAAGCTGGGCGGGTTGCCGGGCGAAGTGCCGGCGCTGGCCAGCCTGGTGACCTTGGGCATGGTGCATACGGGCTTGATGTATGTGCTGCTGTACAGCGCCATCCAGCGCTTGCCGACGGCGTTGACCGGGGCGCTGTCGTTCATCTACCCGATTGCGGCGATACTGGTCGACTGGGTGGCCTTTGGGCATCGTCTGGCACCGCTGCAATGGCTGGGGGTGGCGCTGATCCTGTTGGCGGCGGCGGGGATGCAGCAGGGCTGGTGGTTCCGGCCTGCTCGGGTTGTGGCCGAGGAATGAGGGGGTAAACCCGCTTGCAGGGCCGGCGCAGCCCCTGTGGCCGCGGGTTTACCCGGGAACGGGCGCGCAAGGTAGAATGGCGCTTTTTGCCAGCTTGCGACCCCTGATGACTTCGCCAATCCAGACTCTTGAGCACCACCTGCTCACTGCCCTCGACCCTGCCCCGCAGGAAACCCGCCGGCTGTTCCACGGCCGTGGCCGCTGCTGGGCGGGCCTGGAGCAGGTCACCGTCGACTGGCTGCAGGGTGTGCTGTCGGTGGCGCTGTTCCGCGAGCCGGCCGAAGGCCAGCTGGCCGAACTGGAAGCCATGTTGCGCAGCCTCGCCGAGCGCCCACAGTGGAGCGGCCAGGCCATCCTCATCCAGCACCGTTACCTGCCCGACAGCCCGAGCCAGTGGCTACTGGGCGAGCCGTGCCAGCAACGCGAAGTGATCGAAGACGGCCTGACCTACCTGCTGGACCTGGGCGTGCGGCAGAACAACGGCCTGTTCCTCGACATGCGCCATGGCCGACGTTGGGTGCGTGAACAGGCGGAGGGCAAACGCGTGCTGAACCTGTTCGCCTATACCTGCGGCTTCTCGGTGGCGGCAATCGCCGGGGGCGCCGAGCAGGTGGTGAACCTGGACATGGCCAAGTCGGCCCTGTCGCGCGGGCGCGACAACCATCGGCTGAATGGCCATGACCCGTCGCGCGTGGCATACCTGGGGCACGAGCTGTTCAAGTCGTGGGGCAAGGTGCGCAAGTACGGGCCTTATGACCTGATCATCATCGACCCGCCGACCTTCCAGCGCGGCAGCTTCGTGCTGACCCAGGACTACGCGAAGATCCTGCGGCGCTTGCCGGAGCTGTTGAACCAGGGCGGGACGGTGCTGGCGTGCGTGAACGACCCGGGGATCGGGCCGGAGTTTCTGATCGAGGGCATGGCGCAGCAGGCGCCGTCGCTGGCGTTTGTCGAGCGGCTGGAGAACCCGCCGGAATTTCCTGACGTGGACCCGGCGGGGGGCTTGAAGGCCCTGGTATTCCGTCAGGTCTAATGTCGCCTGTACCGGCCCTTTCGCGGGCAAGCCCGCTCCCACGGGGACCCCACAGCATTCAGGCCTGTGGTAATCCTGTGGGAGCGGGCTTGCCCGCGAAGAGGCCGGTAAGGCTTACATCAATTACTGATTGTTGGTGTAGATCTGGTCGAACACCCCACCATCATTGAAGTGGGTCTTCTGCACGGTACGCCAGTCGCCGAAGGTCTTCTCCACCGACAGGAAGTCCACTTTCGGGAAGCGGTCGGTGTACTTGGCCAGTACCGTTGCATCACGCGGGCGCAGGTAGTTCTGCGCGGCAATTTCCTGGGCCGCTGGCGACCACAGGTACTTCAGGTATTCCTCGGCCACTGCCTGGGTGCCTTTGCGCGCCACGACCTTGTCGACCACGCTCACCGGCGGCTCGGCTTCGGCCGATACGCTCGGGTAGACCACTTCGAACTGGTCGCGGCCGAATTCGCGGGCGATCATCTCGGCTTCGTTCTCGAAGGTCACCAGCACGTCGCCGATCTGGTTGGTCATGAACGTGGTGGTCGCGGCGCGGCCACCGGTGTCGAGCACAGGCGCCTGCTTGAACAGCTTGCCGACGAAGGCCTTGGCCTTGTTCTCGTCGCCGCCCTGCTTGAGTACATAGCCCCAGGCCGACAGGTAGGTGTAGCGGCCGTTACCCGACGTCTTCGGGTTGGGCACGATCACCTGCACGCCGTCCTTGAGCAGGTCGGGCCAGTCCTTCAGGGCTTTCGGGTTGCCCTTGCGCACGATGAACACGGTGGCCGAGGTGAACGGCGCGCTGTTGTTCGGCAGGCGGCTTACCCAGTTGTCCGGCACCAGCTTGCCGTTGTCGGCCAGGGCATTGATGTCGGTGGCCATGTTCATGGTGATGACGTCGGCCGGCAGCCCGTCGATCACTGCACGCGCCTGTTTGCTCGAGCCGCCGAAGGACATCTGCACGTTGACCTTCTCGTTGTGCTCGGCTTCCCAGTGCTTCTGGAAGGCCGGGTTGTAGTCCTTGTAGAAATCGCGCATCACGTCGTAGGAGACGTTGAGCAGGGTGGGGGCGGCCTGGGCCAGGTTGCCCAAGGCAAGGCCTGCGGCGAGCAGCGAGGCGGTGAAGAGTTTTTTCACGTTGCTTCCTTGTTATCGAGAAGGTGTTGGCAATTTGCCTGCGACTATAGCGGGCAGGTCCGTGGCGGTTAAAGAACAAAAAACACTTTGGTTATGCTTCTGCCTGCTCTGGCGACAGGGCCGGAACAGGCAACTTCATTGTTTGGGAAACAGCGCATTGCCACAGCGGGAACAGAACGCTGCCGCAGGTTCATGGCTTTTCTTGCGGCAGGCCGGGCAATCGTGTTGCACCTGCTCGCCGCGCATGGCATTGGCCAGCTCGGCGGTGAATATCCCGGTCGGCACGGCAATGATCGAATAACCGATGATCATCACCAGCGAGGAAATCACCTGCCCCAGCGGGGTCTTCGGCACGATATCGCCAAAGCCCACGGTGGTCAGGGTGACGATGGCCCAGTAGATACCTTTGGGAATGCTGGTGAAGCCATGCTGCGGCCCCTCGATCACGTACATCAGGGTGCCGAACACCGTCACCAGGGTGGAGACGGTGACCAGGAACACGATGATCTTCTGCTTGCTGCCGCGCAGTGCGTCGATCAGGTAATGCGCCTGCTTGAGGTACGGGCTGAGCTTGAGCACGCGGAAGATCCGCAGCATCCGGATCACGCGGATGATCAGCAGGTACTGGGCGTCGCTGTAGTACAGGGCGATGATCCCCGGCACGATCGCCAGCAGGTCGACCAGGCCGTAGAAGCTGAAGGCATAGCGCAGCGGCCTGGGCGAGCAGTACAGGCGGGTGAGGTACTCGGCGAGGAAGATCGCGGTGAAGCCCCACTCGATGGCGGCCAGCAGGCCGGCATAGCCTTGATGTACTTCGTCGATGCTATCGAGGATGACCGTGACCAGGCTGGCCAGGATGATCAGCAGGAGGACCTTGTCGAAGCGTCTTCCAGCCACGGTGTCGGTCTGGAAGACGATGACGAAGAGCCGCTCGCGCAGGCTCGCGGGGTTGTTCATGAGCTCGTTCCAAAATGGCGATGGGCTGAGCCTAGGGGTTGCCTTTCAGCTGTGCAAGCGGCTGGCGTTGCGCTGCCTGGGTTGTGCCAGGTGGCTGCCCAGGTGCATCAGCCAGCAGGCGGCGACGAAGGGCGCGGTCAGGCCTGGCAGCGGTAGCCATTTGAACAGGGGTTGCATCAGCAGGGCGAGGACGATGGCCAGCAACGTCACCCAGGGCTTTTCGCCTTGCCTGCTGAAGGCCAGTGCTGCCAGTGCCGCGTTGAAGCCGTACAGGCCCAGCCACGCAGCCTGTGCCTGGTCGGTGAGCAGCGCCAGGCCGCCGCCGATGGCCGAACCGAGCACGGCCCACAGGGCGGCATAGGGGTTGGCAATGAACATGCCGACGATGATCAGCAGGCCGGCCAGCGGCTGGTCGAGCAGGAAGATCTGCCCCACACCACGCGCCAGGGCATACAGTGGGTCGGCTTCGACGAAGCCTGCGGGCGCGGGCGCGGCGATCAGCAGGGTGACCCAGCCGAGCAGCACGAAGGGGGCGGTGTAGGCGACCAGCAGCTTGCCGCCACGCTTGCGCCATTGCTGGGTGATGATGCTGGACAGGCCACCGGCGGCGATGATCAGCGGTGGCAGGATGGCCGACCAGGGCAGCACGGCGCTGATCAGGATGCCGATCAGCACGCCGTTGTAGCTGTACAAGCCGGCCTGGCGATCGGCGCGGTCGTAGCCGCGGGCCTGGGCGGTGAGCAGCCCGGCGAGAGCGCCGAGCAGGGCGCCACCCACCAGGTTGGGCGCAGTGAGCAGGATAGCCAGCAGGCAGCACAGGCCGCACAGGGGATTGCGCAGCAGCAGCACCTGGCTGAAGCCGTTGAGCAGCGCCGTGGCCCAGTCGGGGCACGGGTTGACGAAATTCTTGGTGTACATCGGGGCAGTCAGTGAGGTTGATGGGGAGCGGTGGGCCTCTTTGGGCCTCGGGTTTTCCGCAGTTGTGTGCAACACCACCGACCCTGTGGGAGCGGGCGTGCCCGCGAATGCGTCAGCTCAGGCAACAGGGTTGTCCCTGCTGGCCTCTTCGCGGGCACGCCCGCTCCCACAGGAGAGAGGCGGTGATTCAGATCAAGGTCTCGATCCGCAGCGTGTTAGTCGACCCCGGCTTGCCGAAAGGCACACCAGCAGTAATCAGCAGCGTGTCGCCACGGCTGGCCATGCCTTGCGCCTGGGCAATTTCCAGCGCGGTAGACACGACTTCATCGACCTGGCGCAGGCGGTCATTGACCACCGAATGTACGCCCCACGCCACGCTCAGGCGGCGCGCGGTGTTCAGGTTCGGCGTCAGGTTGAGGATCGGTGCCCGCGGGCGCTCGCGCGCAGCTCGCAAGGTCGAGGCGCCGGACTCGCTGTAGTTGACCAGCACCGCCACCGGCAGGATGCCGCTGATCCGGCGGATCGCGCAGCTGATGGCGTCCGACACGGTGGCTTCGGCCTTCGGCCGACCCACGTCGAGCTGGGCCTGGTAGTCCGGGCCATGCTCCACCTGGCGGATGATCTTGCTCATCATCTGCACGGCTTCCAGCGGGTAGTCACCGGAAGCGGTCTCGGCCGACAGCATCACCGCATCGGCACCTTCGGCCACGGCGTTGGCCACGTCGGTGACTTCGGCACGGGTCGGGGCCGGCGAGAAGCGCATGGATTCGAGCATCTGGGTGGCCACCACCACCGGTTTGCCCAGCTGGCGGCAGGTGCCGATGATGCGCTTCTGGATCTGTGGCACGCTTTCCGCCGGCACTTCCACGCCGAGGTCGCCACGGGCCACCATGATCGCGTCGGACAGCTCGGCGATGGCTTGCAGTTGCTCGACCGCCGAGGGTTTCTCGATCTTCGCCATCAGGTAGGCGCGGTCACCGATCAGCTGGCGTGCTTCGGTGATGTCTTGCGGGCGCTGGACAAACGACAGGGCCACCCAGTCCACGCCCAGTTCCAGGCCGAAGGCCAGGTCGCGGCGGTCTTTCTCGGTGAGCGGCGAAAGGTCGAGTAGCGCTTGCGGCACGTTGACCCCCTTGCGGTCGGACAGCTCGCCACCGGCCAGCACTTCGGTGTCGATGGCGTCGCTGTGCTTGGCCGTGACGCGCAGGCGCAGCTTGCCGTCGTCGAGCAGCAAGTCCATGCCTGGCTCGAGCGCGGCGATGATTTCGGGGTGCGGCAGGTTCACCCGGCGGCTGTCGCCCGGGGCCTTGTCCAAGTCCAGGCGCAGGGCCTGGCCGCGTTGCAGCTGGACCTTGCCTTCGGCAAAGCGGCCGACGCGCAGCTTCGGCCCTTGCAGGTCCATGAGAATGCCCAGCGGGTAGTTCAGTTGCTGCTCGACTTCGCGAATCCACTGGTAGCGCAGCGCGTGGTCGGCGTGTTCGCCGTGGCTGAAGTTGAGGCGGAAGATGTTCACCCCGGCTTCGACCAGTTGGCGGATGTCGTCGATGCCTTTGATCGCAGGGCCGAGGGTGGCGAGGATCTTCACTTTTTTATCAGGCGTCATGATTGGGCAGTCTCGAGAATCAGGATGGCGCGGAAGTCGTTGACGTTGGTGCGGGTTGGCTCGGTGACGATCAGCGCATCCAGCGCGGCGAAGTAGCCGTAGCCGTTGTTGTTGTCCAGCTCGTCGCTGGCCGACAGGCCCAGCGCTTCGGCGCGGGCGTAGCTGCCCGGGGTCATGAAGGCGCCGGCGTTTTCTTCCGAGCCATCGATGCCGTCGGTGTCGCCGGCCAGGGCATACACCCCTGGCAGGCCCTTGAGGTTTTCGGTCAGGCTGAGCAGGAATTCGGCGTTGCGCCCGCCACGGCCATTGCCACGTACGGTGACGGTGGTTTCGCCGCCGGAGAGAATCACGCACGGCGCCTTCAGCGGCTGGCCATGCTGGACGATCTGCCGGGTGATGCCGGCATGCACCTTGGCCACTTCGCGCGACTCGCCTTCCAGGTCGCCGAGGATCAGCGGGCTGAACCCGGCCTGGCGCGCCTTGACCGCAGCTGCCTCGAGCGACTGCTGGGGCTTGGCGATCAGCTGGAAGTGGCTGCGCGCCAGGGCCGGGTCATCGGCCTTGACGGTTTCCGAGGCTGGGTTGTTGAGCCAGTCGATGACCGCTTTGGGGGCCTCGATGTTGTAGCGCTTGAGGATGGCCAGGGCATCGGCCGAGGTGCTCGGGTCGGCCACGGTGGGGCCGGACGCGATCACCGTGGCGAGGTCGCCCGGTACATCGGAAATGGCATAGGTATAGACCGTGGCCGGCCAGCAGGCCTTGGCCAGGCGGCCGCCCTTGATCGCCGAGAGGTGCTTGCGCACGCAGTTCATCTCGCCGATGGTGGCGCCGGACTTGAGCAGCGCCTTGTTGATCTGCTGCTTGTCGGCCAGGGTCAGGCCCTCGGCAGGCAGGGCCAGCAACGCCGAGCCACCGCCAGACAGCAGGAAGATGACGCGGTCGTCTTCGCCGAGGTTGCTGACCAGGTCCAGCACGCGCTTGGCCACGGCCAGGCCGGCGGCATCGGGGACCGGGTGGGCGGCTTCGACCACTTCGATCTTCTGGCAGTTGGCGCCATGGCCGTAGCGGGTGACGACCAGGCCGGAGACTTCGCCGTGCCAGCTTTTCTCGACCACTTCGGCCATGGCGGCAGCGGCCTTGCCGGCGCCGATGACGATGACCCGGCCGCTTCGGTCGGCGGGCAGGTAGGGTTCGAGGACTTGGCGCGGGTGGGCGGCGGCGATGGCTGTGTCGAACAGCTCGCGGAGAAGTTTTTGCGGATCGACCGACATGGCAGGCTCCCAGTTTATTGTTGTTCTGCACAATCAAGAACGCCCCTGGAACTGCCTCCGTGCAGGCCGAACCAGGGGCGGGTGTTGCTCGGGTTCACCGCTGAGACTGTGGTCGCAGGTTCAGCGGTGTTGATCTGGAATCCTGGGGGCGCTTTGCGCCCCTTTCGCGACGCAAGGCCGCTCCTACAAGGGATCGCGTACCGCTTGTAGGAGCGGCCTTGTGTCGCGATCGGGCTGCGCAGCAGCCCCCGGATTCAAATTACTTGTCGTCGCGGATCGAGAAGTTGGCCATGTGCTCCAGGCCTTTGATCAGCGCCGAGTGGTCCCAGTTGCCGCCGCCCAGGGCCTGGCAGGTGTTGAACACTTGCTGGGCATTGGAGGTGTTGGGCAGGTTGATGCCCAGTTCCTTGGCGCCTTGCAGGGCCAGGTTGAGGTCCTTCTGGTGCAGGTTGATGCGGAAACCTGGGTCGAAGGTGCCCTTGATCATGCGCTCGGCATGCACTTCGAGGATCTTCGACGAGGCGAAGCCACCCATCAGCGCTTCACGCACCTTGGCAGGGTCGGCGCCATTCCTGGCGGCGAACAGCAGGGCTTCGGCCACCGCCTGGATGTTCAGCGCAACGATGATCTGGTTGGCCACCTTGGCGGTCTGGCCGTCGCCGTTGCCACCCACGCGGGTGATGTTCTTGCCCATGGCTTCGAACAGCGGCAGGGTGCGCTCGAAGGCCTTCGGGCAGCCACCTACCATGATGCTCAGGGTCGCGGCCTTGGCACCCACTTCGCCACCGGATACCGGGGCGTCCAGATAGGCGGCGCCAGTGGCTTTGATCTTCTCGGCGAAGGCTTTGGTCGCGGTCGGCGAGATCGAGCTCATATCGATCACTACCTTGTTCGGGCCGACGCCTTCGGCCACGCCGTTTTCACCGAACAGGACGCTTTCGACCTGGGGGGTGTCCGGCACCATGATGATGATGAACTCGGCTTCCTGGGCCACTTCCTTCGGGTTGGCCAGGGCCACTGCGCCAGCAGCGATCAGGTCGGCCGGGGCCGCGTCGTGGTGGGTGGAAACGAAGATGCTGTGGCCTGCTTTCTGCAGGTTCTGCGCCATGGGCTTGCCCATGATGCCGGTGCCGAGGAAACCGATTTTAGCCATGAGAATGTGCCTCTTTGTATTTGTGATATCTCAAGCGAGCCTTGGCCCCCCTGTGGGAGCGGGCTTGCCCGCGAAGCAGACAACTCGGTGGGTGGCACCGGCTTCGCCGGTGTTCGCGGGCACGCCCGCTCCCACAGTGTTCCGCGTTGTTTCTTAAATTGCGTTATGGGTCTTCAGCCAGCCCAGGCCCGCTTCGGTGGTGGTCAGCGGCTTGTACTCCGCGCCCACCCAGCCCTGGTAGCCGATGCGGTCCAGGTGCTCGAACAGGAAGCGGTAGTTGATCTCGCCGGTGCCAGGTTCGTTGCGCCCCGGGTTGTCGGCCAGCTGGATGTGGTTGATCAGCTTCAGGTTGGCTTCCATGGTCCGCGCCAGGTCACCTTCCATGATCTGCATGTGGTAGATGTCGTACTGCAGGAACAGGTTGTCGCTGCCCACTTCGGCCTGGATTTCCAGGGCCTGTTTGGTGGTGTTCAGGTAGAAGCCGGGGATGTCGCGGGTGTTGATCATTTCCATGACCAGGCGGATCCCGGCGGCTTTCAGCTTGTCGGCGGCGTAGCGCAGGTTCTCCACGAAGGTCTTGCGCACGGTGGCGCAGTCCGGGCCTTGTGGGCGAATGCCGGCCAGGGCGTTGACCTGGGTGTTGCCCAGCACCTTGGCGTATTCGATGGCCTTGTCCACCCCGGCGCGGAACTCCGCGACGCGGTCCGGGTGGCAGGCGATGCCACGCTCGCCTTTGGCCCAGTCGCCGGCCGGCAGGTTGAACAGCACCTGGGTCAGGCCGTTGGCCTGCAGCTGCTGCTTGATCTCGGTGGCGCTGTAGTCATACGGGAAGAGGTATTCGACGCCGCTGAAACCAGCATCGGCGGCAGCCTTGAAGCGGGCCAGGAAGTCCTGCTCGGTGAACAGCATGGACAGGTTGGCAGCGAAGCGAGGCATGGTGTGTCTCCTTGCGGTGAAGGCCCCCGGCGCCCCTGCAACAGGGGCCGGCGCGGGGGCGTCAGGCGATCAGTCGAGCAGCGAGATGGCGGTTGGCGCGTCGTTTCCGACCAGGGCCAGGTCTTCGAATTCGTTGACCGCGTTGATCTCGGTGCCCATGGAAATGTTGGTCACGCGCTCGAGAATCACTTCGACCACCACCGGCACGCGGAACTCTTCGGCCATCTTCTGTGCCTTGAGCAGGGCAGGGGCGATGTCTGCCGGCTCGAACACGCGGATGGCCTTGCAGCCCAGGCCCTCGACCACGGCAACGTGGTCGACACCGTAGGTGGCGGCGTCGGTGGCGTTGATGTTCTCGAACGCCAGTTGTACACAGTAATCCATGTCGAAGCCACGCTGCGCCTGACGGATCAGGCCCAGGTAGGCGTTGTTCACCAGCACGTGCACATACGGCAGGTTGAACTGCGCGCCCACTGCCAGCTCTTCGATCATGAACTGGAAGTCGTAGTCACCCGACAGCGCGACCACCTTGCGTTTCGGGTCGGCCTTGACCACGCCCAGGGCGGCAGGGATGGTCCAGCCCAGCGGGCCGGCCTGGCCGCAGTTGATCCAGTGGCGTGGCTTGTACACGTGCAGGAACTGCGCACCGGCGATCTGCGACAGGCCGATGGTGCTGACGTAGCAGGTGTCCTTGCCGAACACCTGGTTCATTTCTTCGTAGACGCGCTGCGGCTTGACCGGCACGTTGTCGAAGTGGGTCTTGCGCTGCAGGCTGGCCTTGCGTTGCTGGCAGTCTTCCAGCCAGGCCTTGCGGCACTTCAGCTTGCCTGCAGCCTTCCACTCACGGGCCACTTCGAGGAACACGTCCAGCGCCTTGCCAGCGTCGGAAACGATACCCAGGTCCGGGGTGAACACGCGGCCGATCTGGGTCGGTTCGATGTCGACGTGGATGAACTTGCGGCCTTCGGTGTAGACGTCGACCGAGCCGGTGTGGCGGTTGGCCCAACGGTTACCGATGCCGAACACCAGGTCGGATTTCAGCAGGGTGGCGTTGCCATAGCGGTGCGAGGTCTGCAGGCCGACCATGCCGACCATCTGCGCGTGGTCATCGGGGATGGTGCCCCAGCCCATCAGGGTCGGGATGACCGGTACACCGGTCAGTTCGGCGAACTCGACCAGCTTGTCGCTGGCGTCGGCGTTGATGATGCCACCACCGGCGACCAGCAACGGGCGCTCGGCGTCATTGAGCAGGGCCAGGGCTTTTTCGGCCTGTACGCGGGTGGCGGACGGCTTGTGCACGGGCAGCGGTTCGTAGGCGTCGATGTCGAATTCGATCTCGGCCATCTGCACGTCGAACGGCAGGTCGATCAGTACCGGGCCTGGGCGGCCGGTGCGCATTTCATAGAAGGCTTTCTGGAACGCATAAGGCACCTGGCCTGGCTCCAGAACGGTAGTGGCCCACTTGGTCACCGGCTTGACGATGTTGGTGATGTCGACTGCCTGGAAGTCTTCCTTGTGCAGGCGCGCGCGCGGCGCCTGGCCGGTGATGCAAAGGATCGGGATGGAGTCGGCCGAGGCACTGTACAGGCCGGTGACCATGTCGGTGCCGGCCGGGCCGGAGGTACCGATGCACACGCCGATGTTGCCCGGGTTGGCGCGGGTATAACCCTCGGCCATGTGCGAGGCGCCTTCGACGTGACGAGCGAGGACGTGATCGATGCCACCGACTTTCTTCAGGGCCGAGTACAACGGGTTGATGGCAGCCCCCGGGATGCCGAACGCGGTATCTACACCTTCACGGCGCATGACCAGAACGGCTGCATCGATTGCTCTCATTTTGCTCATGGTTTGTGCCTCATCGATTTTGTAATTGTATACAACTTGCTTTGCGCCAGAGTGTATTCATGGCTGGCCGCTCAGGTCAACGGGTTTTCGTCGGCAGCGGATGCTTTCGTTCGAGCGCCCAAGAAAACGGGCGTTTGCGCCATCGCATACGATCGTTTCAAAATATTGTATACAAAAAATCAACTCGTTGTGTTCTATTGGTCCTATTGTTTTCAACTGCCCTCAGGGCTTCTCACAACAAGAAGAGGACCTTTCCATGAACGCTTTGAACCTGAAAGTCGCGGTCAGCCTGGTGAATGCCGCGCTGGCGGCGGGCCGCAAGATCAATGCTGCTCCGTTGACCGTGGCGGTGCTGGACGCCGGCGGCCACCTGCTGGCGCTGCAGCGTGAAGACGGTGCCAGCCTGATCCGCCCGCAGGTGGCCACTGGCAAGGCCTGGGGCGCGATTGCGCTGGGCAAGGGCTCGCGCTTGCTGGCGCTGGATGCGCAGCAACGGCCAGCGTTCTTTGCCGCACTGAACGGCTTGGGTGAACGGCCGGTGGTGCCGGCGCCGGGTGGCGTGCTGGTGCGTGATCAGGACGGCAAGGTGCTGGGTGCGGTGGGGATCAGCGGCGATACCTCGGATATCGATGAGCAGTGTGCGATCAGTGCGATCGAGGAGGTGGGGTTGCGCGCGGATGCTGGGGTAGCAGCCTAGCGCTCTATTACCTGTTCCGACCTTTCGCGGGCGCGCCCGCTCCCACAGGGCCCCCACAGGCTTCCGAACTGTGGTGATCCTGTGGGAGCGGGCGTGCCCGCGAATGGCCTTTGGGGGCTCAGGCTACTTCGGGCTCACAACCCTTGAGCACCATGCGGATGATGGTTTCGGCTGCCGCGTCATAATCGCTGTCGGCCAGCTTGGCCTTGCCGGTCACCGCCGAGATCTGCCAGTCGAAATCGGCATAGGTCTGGGTCGCTGCCCAGATGCTGAACATCAGGTGATGCGCGTCGACATGGGCGATCTGCCCGCGGTCGATCCAGCGCTGGATGCACTCGATGTTGTGCCGGGCCTGCTCGTTCAGCTGCGCTACCTGGTTCGGCGACAGGTGCGGGGCGCCGTGCATGATCTCGCTGGCGAACACCTTGGACGCATGCGGCAGGTCGCGCGAAATGCGGATCTTCGAGCGAATGTAGGCACTCAGCACTTCTTTCGGGTCACCGTCGGCATTGAACGGGGTCGACGCCTGCATGATCGGCGCGATGATGCTTTCCAGCACCTCGCGGTAGAGGTTGTCCTTGGACTTGAAGTAGTAATACACGTTCGGCTTGGGCAGGCCGGCCTTGGCCGCGATATCGCTGGTCTTGGTGGCGGCGAAGCCCTTGTCGGCGAATTCCTCGCTGGCCGCGCGCAGGATCAGTTCCTTGTTGCGCTCGCGAATGGTGCTCATGGTCAGGGATCTTCCTCGTGTCTGGCCACCTCTAAGAGGGATCGGGCATGGTAGCACCGGGCTCGACGGGGGCTCAAGGCAGCGGCTTTGGGCTAGAATCGGCAGCATTCATTCATCCGGAAGCAGACAAACATGGCAGGAAGCAGTCTACTGGTACTGATCGACGACATCGCCACGGTGCTCGATGACGTCTCGCTGATGACCAAGGTAGCGGCAAAAAAGACCGCAGGTGTGCTGGGCGATGACCTGGCACTGAACGCCCAGCAGGTCACTGGCGTGCGTGCCGACCGCGAACTGCCGGTGGTGTGGGCGGTGGCCAAAGGGTCGCTGCTGAACAAGGCCATCCTGGTACCGGCGGCGCTGTTGATCAGTGCGTTCATACCTTGGGCGGTGACGCCGCTGCTGATGCTGGGCGGGGCCTACCTGTGCTTCGAGGGCTTCGAGAAGCTGGCGCACAAGTTCCTGCACAGCAAGGCAGAGGACGAGGCGCAGCATGAGGCGCGCAAGGAGGCGGTGGCGGATGCCAAGGTCGACCTGGTGGCGTACGAGAAAAGCAAGATCAAGGGCGCGGTGCGCACCGACTTCATCCTTTCCGCGGAAATCATCGCCATTACCCTGGGCATCGTTGCCGATTCGCCATTGAGCCAACAGGTCATCGTGCTGGCGGGCATTGCGGTGGTCATGACCATCGGTGTGTACGGGCTGGTGGGGGGCATCGTCAAGCTCGATGACCTCGGGCTGTGGATGACCCGCAAGGCATCCCGCCTGGCCCAGGCCGTGGGTAACGGCATCTTGTGGGCCGCGCCGTACATGATGAAGAGCCTGTCGGTGATCGGTACTGCGGCGATGTTCCTGGTCGGCGGCGGGATCCTGGTGCATGGCATCGTGCCGCTGCATCACGCCATCGAGGCGTTCAGCGAAGGGCGCGGTGGTGTGCTGACCAGTAATTTGCTCAATGGCGTGGCCGGCGTGCTGGCCGGGGCCGTGGTACTGGCCGCGGTCAGCATGGTCGGTAAGTTGTGGCGGGCGGTCAGGGGTTGACTGCCATGCCGCTCTGGTTCGGCTTCCAGGCCAGCAGGCCCTCGCTGAAACCGTAGGCAGCACTCTGATAATAGGCAATGGCGCGGCGGATCAGCGGGTTGTCCTGGGTTGCCCGGCTTTCACGGCTGTTGCCCAGCGCATCCTCATGCACACGCATGCCGCCGCGCGGGCTGAGGATGGCCAGGTCGTTGCCGTCGAACAGGCCCAGATGCTGGTAGTTGCCGATCAACACGCGTGGTGGCAGGGTGTCGTCCTTGAGCAGATCGCGGCCGAAGAACGTCGAGGTGTAGTCGAAGTTGAGCAGGCCCAGCAAGGTAGGCGCAAGGTCGATCTGGCTGGCCAGCTTGGCCTCTTCGCGGGGGGCGATCAGTTTCGGTGCGTAGATCCACAGCGGGATCTGGTAGTTGTTCACCGGCAGGTCCTCGACGCCTGCGCTGCCTGCCGTATGGTCGGCGACGAAGACGAACAGGGTGTTGTCGAACCACGGCTTGCCCTTGGCCTGCGCGAGGAACTGCGCAATGGCATGGTCGGTGTATTTCACCGCACCTTCGCGTCCTTCACCGGAAGGAATATCGATGCGGCCGTCCGGGTAGGTGTAGGGGCGGTGATTCGAAGTGGTCATCAGTTGCAGGAAAAATGGCTTCTGCCTGGCGTAGTCGGCATCGGCGAGCTTGAGTGTTTGCCGGTAGAGGTCTTCGTCGGCCATGCCCCAGGCGTTCTTGAAGCTGATATCGCTCTCATCGACGCTGCTCTGGTCGACGATGCGGTAGCCGTTGCCGCTGAAGAAGGCATTCATGTTGTCGAAGTAACCGCGTCCGCCGTAGACGAACACGGCGTCGTAGCCTTTGGCTGCCAACTGCTGACCAAGGCTGGCGTAGCCGCTTTCACGGCCGATGCGCTTGACGATCGAGCGGCCTGGCGTGGGCGGGATCGCCAGGGTGATGGCTTCCAGTCCCCGGTCGGTGCGGGTGCCGGTGGCGTAGAAATTGTTGAAGTACAGGCTCTCGCGACGCAGGGCGTCGAGATTCGGTGTCAGGTTGCGCGGATCGCCGTTGCTGCCCATGTACTTGGCACTGAAGCTCTCGATAGTCACCAGAATGACATTCAACCTGCGTGGTTGGCCGTTGGCGCTGATGTGGCGGCGGATGTCCTCGGGCTGCGTCCCCTGGAAGCTGGCATTGGGTTCGGCCAGTTCCTGGTGCATCTGCGCGCCGATGTCACTGGCACCGATGCTGGCGTAGAACTGCGAGTAGTCCAGCTCGTTGTTACGGAACGCAGCGAAGAACTGGTAGGGGCCGTTACTGGCGAGTTCACGCTGGTAGGCGTTGCCACCTTCGCCGCGTGGAAATTGCTGGTCGACCAGCAACCCGTTCATACCGCCCAGTACCGCCAGCAGGGTGATACCCAACAGGCGCTGGCGTCCGCTCGCGAGCGGGCCGTCAAGCACCTGGGACAGTGGCTTGCGCAGCATCAGGGCGAGTACCAACGCAACCACGGCGATGGCGCTGAGCAGTGTCGGCAGCGGGTAGGACTCGCGGATGTTGTCCAGAACCTCCTTGGAGTAGATCAGGTAGTCGACCGCGATGAAATTGAAGCGCACGCCGAATTCGTCCCAGAACAGCCATTCTGCCACCGCGACGAACAGCATGACGAACAGGCTGACTACCAGCGATGCACCGAGCAGCCAGCGATGGGCGCGGGTGCGCCAGAGGGCATTCGGACACAGCGACAGGTACAGGCCTAGCGGCAATGCGGCATATACCAGGAAGCTCAGGTCGTAGATTGCCCCGTCGAAGAATATGGACACATAGTTGCCACCGACCTCATCCAGATGAGTGATCAGCAACAGGAAGCGTGTGAGCAGGAAGATACCGAACCAGAGTACGCAGTTTAACAGCAGATAGCGCCATGGCGCAGCGAGTGTGTTACGCATGAAGTTGGCCTGTTTTCTTTCTTTTGTTGTGCGAAGAAAAGCAGGTTAGTTCATGGCTTGCAAAAAAAATGTCAAAAATTGCCGGTGCGTTGAGCGTGCCGGTTTTTAGTGCAAGAAGTTGTGCGCCGGCATGACAGGGATTTCCCGCAGTGCATTGACCGACGTCAGGAGGCGAAGGCTTGTTTGTCGAGCTGGTATGGACCTTTGGCATAGGCTGCAGTGCCAGGTGAAATCGTTGCCAGTGATGCTGGCGCTGGCGCTATCGCTATTCAAGCGCATACTTTATAGGCAACTTTATCGCAAGTTGGAAAGTGCCGAAAGGCCTGTAAGCTTATGCGTACAAGTGCGAGTTGAAGGCGCCGTTGGATAACGGCGCCGTCGGGGATCAGTCGATCAGAAGTGCACCTTCACCAGGAAACTCATGGTGTTCTGGTCAGTGGTAAAGGCATCGGAGTCCTTGATGCCGTACTTGTTCTTCCAGTAGTCGTATTCCACACCCACGTACAACTGCTTCTCACCCAGGTGCAAGGCCTTGCCCAGGTCGTACTTGATCTGCGGGTTGAAGTGCAGGTTAGCCTGGTAGGTGCCGCGACGGTTCTCGTCGTTGTCCACCACCCAGTCCATGAAGCCGTCGATCAGCACGTCGGAAGAACCGACCGGGATGGTGTACGACCACACCGGGGTAATCTGCCACACGTTGTCGCCGGCACGGCTGCCATCGGTGGTGCGGTTGTAGAAGTTCAGCTGGAAGTAGTCGAAGCCGGGGATAGCCAGGTCGAAGCCGGGGCCGATCAGGTACGCCTCGGTGTCACCCTCGCCGAACTCGTAGGTCATCGCCAGCAACACGTCCTTGACCGGGCCGAACTCGAGCTTCTGGTCGAAGATCTTGCCGAAGGACAGCCGCGGGCTGATCTCGCCGTAGTAGGTATTCGGGCCATTGCCCGCGTCTTTCTGGCCCTGGTAGAAGATCTTGTCGACGAAGATGAAGTTGTCGCCGTACTTCCAGGCGTCGGCATGCTCGAAGGTAACCGTTTGCTGGATCGCCGGGTTGACCTTGAAGTTCTTGCCCCACAGGTAGGTCAGGCTGTTGTTCTGCCATTGCAGCAGGTCGCCGCCGAAGGTGGTGCCGCAGGCCAGCAGGCCGCCGGCGAGGATCAGGCTGTTGATGGTACGCATTGCGAGTTTCGCTCCCTTGATTGATCTGTTGTCAGCGCGTTATCGCGCTTTTTTTGTCTTTCGAGTCAGTTTTTTTCGATAGGCCACAGCTGTTTGGCAAGGGTTGAGCCAACTTTCCCGGGCTGGCAAAACCTTCCTGCTCGACTTCGTTCTGAACGGATGAAAAGGGTCTTTCAGGCTGGCAACACGTTGGCCAACCGCCCGAATTCATTGACTGAGCGGTCAGTAAACGCAGGCAGAATCCCTTCTGCCCTGATCGAGGGGGCGCGCAGATTACTGGCTTGCGCGCCTTGCCTCAAGTGCTCCGTCCTGGAGCGTGACGGACCAAACTTGTGCGTTTGGTCAGTTTTTCAGAAGTGCACCTTGACCAGTGCACTGGTAACGCTCTGGTTGCTGTCGAGGTTGCCTTGGCTGTCGATGCCGTACTTGTCCTTCCAGTAGCTGTACTCGATGCCCACGTACAGCTGCTTGGCGCCCAGGCCAAGGGCCTTGCCCAGGTCGTACTTGACCTGCGGGTTGAATTGCAGGTTGGCGTGGTAGGTCCCGCGACGGGTCTGGTCGTTGTCCACCACCCAGTCCATGTAACCGTCGATCAGAATGTCGGATTTGCCCACCGGCACGGTGTAGGACCAGGCCGGGGTGATCTGCCAGACATTGTCACCGGGGCGGCTGCCTTCGGTGTTACGCAGGTAGAAATTCAGGGTGAAATAGTTGAAGCCGGGGATGGCCAGGTCGAAGCCGGGGCCGATCAGGTAGGCCTCGTTGTCGCCCTCGCCGCGCTCGTAGGTCATGGCGACCAGCACATCCTTGATCGGGCCCAGCTCGAACGTGTGACCGGTGATCTTGCCCAGCGACAGGCGCGGGCTGAACTCGCCGTAGTAGCTGGTGACGCCTTTGCCCGGGTCGGCCTTGCCGTTGTAGAAGACCTTGTCGACGAACATGAACGTGTCGCCGTACTTCCATTTGTTGGCGTGCTCGAAGGTGATCGTCTGCTGGATGCGGGGGTTGACCTTGAAGTCCTTGCCGTACAGGTAGGTCAGGCTTTCGCCGTGCCACTGCAGCCATTCCCCGGCGTGGGCGGGGAGGGTGGCCAGCAGGCTGCTGCCCAGCAAGAGGGACGAGGTGATGCGTTTCATGTTGTGGTTCCCGGACTTATTGTTTTTGTTGGGTTCTTTTGGCGCACAGGCGCCCCGGGCGGCCCATTCCGGCGGGCCGACGGTGCAGCGTTTACGACGAGGTCGAGGCAGGGGCGGCAATGCGCCGCCCCCTGTTGCTTGAGGCGGCTTGCTTCAGTGCTGGTGGCAGGCGTTGTGCGCCGCGCGATCGGCACCGCCGAGGATGTTGAACAGCACGTTCAGCACCAGGGCACTGACCGTGGCCATGGCAATGCCACTGTGGGTGATGGGTTCCATCCACTGCGGCATCTGGGCGAAGAACTCCGGGCGCACCACGGGGATCAGCCCGAAGCCGACGCTCACGGCAACCAGCAACTGGTTGCGGCGGTCGCCGATGTCCGCCTCTTGCAGAATCTTGATCCCGGTGGCGGTAACCATGCCGAACATGGCGATGGAGGCGCCGCCCAGTACCGCAGGCGGGATCGAGGCAATCAGCAAGGCCGCCTTGGGCAGCAGGCTGAGCAGGATCAGCAGCGCGCCGGCCACCACGGTGACGTAGCGGCAGCGTACCCCGGTCATCTGCACCAGGCCGATGTTCTGGGCGAACGAGGAGTGGGTGAACGTGTTGAAGAAGCCGGCGACGAAGGAGGCCCCGGCGTCGCACAACAGGCCGCGACGCAGCATGCCTGGGGTGACTTCGCGGCCGGTCACCTTGCCCAGCGCCAGGAACATGCCGGTGGACTCGACGAAGATGATCACCACCACCAGGCACATGGACAGGATCGGTGCCAGGCTGAAGGTCGGCATGCCGAAGTGCAGTGGGGTGACCACTTGCAGCCACGGTGCCTGGCCCAGGCCCGACAGGTCGACCATGCCGATGGCGCCGGCGAGGATGTAGCCCAGGCCCATGCCGACCAGCACCGACACGTTGACCCAGAACCCACGCATGAAGCGGTTGATCAGCAGGATCACCGCCAGCACCAGGCCGGCCACCAACAGGAAGATCGGCGCACCGAAGGTGCCTGCCTGCTGGCCGCCACCGGCCCAGTTGACTGCCACCGGGAACAGCGACAGGCCGATCGAGGTGATCACCGTGCCGGTGACCAGGGGTGGGAAGAACCGTACGACCTTGGACATGAACGGCGCGATCAGCATGCCGAAGAACCCGGCGGCGATGGTCGCGCCGAAGATCCCCTGCAGGCCCACGCCGGGCATGCCGGCCATGGCCACCATGCTGCCGACGGCAGCGAAACTGGCCCCCATCATCACCGGCATGCGGATGCCCACCGGGCCGATACCGAATGACTGGATGATGGTGGCGACACCCGCTACCAGCAGGTCGGCGTTGATCAGGAAAGCGACTTCTTCACGGGACAGGCCGGCGGCCTGGCCGATGATCAGGGGGACGGCGATCGCGCCGCCGTACATCAGCAGGACATGTTGCAGGCCAACCAGGATCAGCTGGAGCAGGGGCAAGGGCTCTCGCGGCGGCGCAACAGGGATATACGCCTTGCGTGACTCGGACATGCAGCACCTCGAGTTTTGTTTTTATTCTCGGATCCAAGCGCCGGCACCAAGCGGCAGGCTCACGCTGTGCAGAGCCTGGGGTTCCCGCCTGGGGCTGACGCTCGATGCTTGCTTGTTGCATCAATCTTCGGGTTCGAGGCCGGATGTGCCGGCCTCTTCGCGGGTAAACCCGCTCCCACAGGAAGCGGTGTTGTCCCGACAGGGGTGTTTCAGTTGACCGGCGCGCCTTTGGCGATCCAGTCACCGACGAGCTTGCGCTCTTCGGTGGTCATCTGGGTGATGTTGCCCAGCGGCATGATCTGGCTGGCGACCGCTTGCGCCTGGATGCGCGCGGCCTGGGCCTGGATCTGCTGCGGGGTGTCGAACATCACGCCGGCAGGCGCGCTGCTGAACAGTGGGCTGGTCGGCTTGGACGAGTGGCACACGGTGCAGCGTTCCTGGATGACATTGTGGATCTTGTCGAAGCTCTCGCCGCCTGCCTGGGCCGTGGCCTGGGCTGGGGCTTCGGCGGGCGCGGCGGGCGCAGCGGCAGCCTTGGCGGCGTCCTCGGCACGTTGCTCGGCAGCGGTCTTGCCACCGACAGCGGTCGCCGGCAGCGGCTGGTACTCGACCTTCGCTGCGGCCTGCTCAGGGCTGCTGGCGATCGGCTTGGGGCCGGTCACGTAGGCCAGGCAGATCATCGCCAGGGCGCCGACCGGCAGGGTCCAGGCGTACTTGTTGCTGTCATGGCGGGTGTTGAAATAGTGGCGGATGAGTACCGCGGCTACTGCAATACCGGCCAGGATCAGCCAGTTGTACTGGCTGCCGTAGGTGCTCGGGAAGTGGTTGCTGATCATGATGAACAGCACTGGCAGGGTGAAGTAGTTGTTGTGGCGCGAGCGCAACAGGCCCTTGGCCGGCAGTACCGGGTCAGGGGTGGTGTTGTTCTCGATCGCGGCCACCAGCTGGCGCTGCGCCGGCATGATGATGCGGAACACGTTGCCGACCATGATGGTGCCGATGATCGCGCCGGTGTGCAGGTACGCACCACGGCCACTGAACACCAGGCTGAAGCCCCAGCACGCGGCGATGATCAGCACGAACAGCACACCGCCGAGCAGCGCTGGCTTCTTGCCCAGGGGCGAGTCGCACAGGAAGTCGTAGATGAACCAGCTGGCGATCAGCGAGCCGATACCGATGGCCACGCCCTCGGCACCGCTCAGGCTGCTGCCAGGGGCCAGCAGGTACAGCGCCGGGTTCCAGTAGAACACCACGCACAGCAGGGCGATACCGGACATCCAGGTGAAGTAGGCTTCCCATTTGAACCAGTGCAGGTTCTCGGGCATTTTCGGCGGCGCCAGCTTGTACTTTTCAAGGTGGTAGATACCACCGCCGTGGATGGCCCAGAGGTCACCCGACAGCCCTTCGCGCGGATTGCTCCGGTTCAGGTTGTTTTCCAGCCAGACGAAATAGAACGATGCACCGATCCAGGCGATACCGGTGATCATGTGAACCCAGCGAATGCTCAGGTTCAGCCATTCGTGAAGGTGTGCTTCCACAGTATGTACCTCTTGCCGGTCACCCGCTCAGGCTGGGCCGTTGCATGACCGACCTTTTCTTATTGGTGGGGATTGAGGATCAGCATCTGTTCCTCGGTGAAGTAATGCTCGTCGCAGTTGTTGCCAGAACCGCTGCGATCAACCACCAGGAAGTCATCCCGCTTTTCGATCGTCAGCACCGGGTGGTGCCAGACGCCGCGATGGTAATTAACGCCCTGCCTGCCATTACTGCGGAAGGCCCGGACCAAGCCTGATACAGGTGCATCGCCAACCGGCGCGACCACGATCAGAAAGGGGTTGCCGAGCAGCGGGATGAAAGCCTGGCTGCCCAGCGGATGGCGTTCCAGCATGCGCACGGTCAGCGGCATGTCCAGCGCGTCGGCGCGGAAGATGCTGATGATCGCCTTGTCTTCAGGCTCGGCGGTTTCCACCGTGGCGAGCTTGTGGAAGCGCATGGTCGAGCCGTTGTTGATCATGAAGTGGTCGCTGCCATCGGTTTCGATCACGTCTCCGAAGGGGGCGAAGGCTTCTTTGCTCAGGGGCTCGATCATCAGGGTGCGCATGCGGATATCTCTTCTATGTTCGTTGTTCTGGTTCAGGTTCAAGCGTTGCCGCGCCGGTTACAGCTGCAGCAGGCGGAACAGGGCGATCAGGTTGATCTGCGCCAGGGCTTCCTTGAATTCGGCATCGGCGTCGTTGTGGATGCGCTGTTCGAAAGCGGCGAGGATCTGGTGCCGGTTGCTGCCTTTTACCGCCATGATGAACGGGAACTGGAATTTGGCCTTGTAGGCGTCGTTCAGCTCGGTGAAACGGGCGAATTCTTCGGCGGTGCACTGGTGGATACCGGCGCCGGCCTGCTCGTTGGTGCTCGACTCGGTCAGTTCGCCCTGGATAGCCGCCTTGCCAGCCAGGTCCGGGTGCGCGTTGATCAGCGCCAGCTGCTCGGCGTGGCTGGCGCTGAGCAGGATGTCGCTCATGCGCTGGTGCAGCGCCTCGATCTCGTCCAGTTCAGCCAGCTGGCCCAGGTCGTAGGCCTTTTCCGCAACCCACGGCGAGTGCTCGTAGATGTCGGCGAAGGCCTTGACGAAGGCTTCACGGTCCAGGGCGGATGGCTTGAGGGTCTTGAAAGCGGTCATCAGGCGTTCTCTTTCTGGTACGGGTGGGTGGTATGCCAGTGGCGGGCGATGTCCACGCGACGGGCAAACCAGACCTGGTCATGGCTCTTGGCGTAGTCGACGAAGCGCTTCAGCGCGGCCAGGCGCGCCGGGCGCCCGACCAGGCGGCAATGCAGGCCGATCGACAGCATTTTCGGTGCTTCGGCACCTTCGGCGTACAGCACATCGAAGGCGTCCTTGAGGTACTGGAAGAACTGCTCGCCGCAGTTGAAGCCTTGTACCTGGGTGAAGCGCATGTCGTTGGTGTCGAGGGTGTAGGGGATCACCAGGTGCGGCTTGCCGGTGGGGGTGTTCGGCTCCCAGTAGGGCAGGTCGTCGTCATAGGTGTCGCTGTCGTAGAGGAAGCCACCTTCCTCCATCACCAGGCGGCGGGTATTCGGGCCGGTGCGGCCGGTGTACCAGCCCAGCGGGCGTTCGCCGGTGATTTCGGTGAGGATGCGGATGGCTTCGAGCATGTGCTCGCGCTCCTGGGCCTCGTCCATGTACTGGTAGTCGATCCAGCGGTAGCCGTGGCTGCAGATCTCATGGCCGGCTTCGACCATGGCACGGATCACGTCGGGGTGGCGCTGGGCGGCCATGGCCACGGCGAAGATGGTCAGCGGGACGCCGCTGTCCTTGAACAGCTTCAGCAGGCGCCACACGCCGGCGCGGCTGCCGTACTCGTAGAGCGATTCCATGCTCATGTTGCGCACGCCCTGCAGCGGCTGGGCGGCGACCATTTCAGAGAGGAACGCTTCAGATTCCCTGTCCCCGTGCAGAATGTTGCGTTCGCCGCCTTCTTCATAGTTGAGGACGAAAGACAGCGCGATGCGAGCGTTGCCCGGCCATTGCGGGTGAGGAGGGTTGTTGCCGTAACCGATCAGGTCGCGAGGATAGTCAGCGCTCACTGCAGTCTTCCTTCTTGTGCGTTTGTGCGGGGGTGGGCGGGCCGCGTCGGGATGTCGCACCACCGGATGGGCTGATTGTATACAACTTCTGAAATCTTTTGTAAGCCTGTTTTTCCGCATTTCTGCCCTTTTGTCGCTTGGCAGCGGCCCGGAATTTCATTGCAAGAAACCTGCCTGATTGGTCAGCTTGTGACGTTGTCGTCGGCTCGGAGCCTGAGTTGCCCGTGTATTTGCCAGCAAAAGGAAGCGGCTGGGCGCGAAACGCCTGGTCAAGCGAATGGGTTTAAAAAATTGTGTACAATCTTTCGCTCAAATGTCTTAATGGTGGCCTTCCCGTGCATCGACGGCCTTTGCCGTGATGCTGGCCGTGTATTTTTTGCCCACAGATTGAACAAGAGGCGACAAGCAATGGGACGTTTGACCACACACGTACTGGATGCCGCGCATGGCTGCCCGGGCAGCTCGATCAAGGTCGAGTTGTACCGTGTCGAAGGCCAGCAGCTGGAGCTGGTGACCACTGCCGTGACCAACAGCGATGGCCGCGTCGACGCGCCGCTGCTGCAGGGTGACGACTACCGCACCGGCGTCTACCAGCTGCAGTTCAGCGTCGGCGATTACTACCGCGCCCGCGGCGTGCAACTGCCGGCCCAGGCGTTCCTGGATGTTGTCGTGCTGCGTTTTGGCATTGACCAGCAGCAAGAGCACTACCACGTACCACTGCTGATCTCGCCGTACAGCTATTCGACCTATCGTGGAAGCTAGTTGGTCGCTAGAAGAATCTTCGTAGGTCCTTGGCCCGCTCTCACACTGGCGGGCTTTTTTTCGTCTGCTATTTGTCGCCGGCCAGCCAGCTGCCATCTGATCGGTAGCGCGGGCCCTTGCCGGAGCGGCTTCAGCCGCGATCACCGGCACAGCCGGTGCCAGCCATCGCGCCGCCTGCTTCGCGGATGAATCCGCTCCTGCCAGAGCCACAGCAGATTGATGCCGGGCAAATGAAGAAAGGGCGCCGAAGCGCCCTTGGTTGGTGCAGCAGGGGTCAGAGGAACACGAACTTGGCAATGAAGATCGCGCACAGCACCCACAGGCTGGCCGAGATTTCCTTGTACTTGCCGGTACCCGCCTTCAGCGCCACGTAGCTGATGAAGCCCAGGGCGATACCATCGGCGACGGAGAAGGTCAGCGGCATCATGATCACCGTCACTATCGCCGGGATGCTGTCGGTAGCCTCGTCCCAATGGATGTGGGCCATGCTGCCCATCATCAGCATCGCCACGTAGATCAGCGCACCGGCAGTCGCGTAGGCGGGAATCATCCCGGCCAGTGGCGCGAAGAACATCGCGGCAATGAACAGCACGCCGACCACCACTGCCGTCAGCCCGGTGCGGCCACCTGCGGCAACCCCCGCAGCACTCTCCACATAGCTGGTCACCGGCGGCACACCGACCACGGCACCGAACACGCTCGAAGCACTGTCGGCCTTCAGCGCCCGCGACAGGTTTTCGATGCGCCCGTCCGGCGCCACCAGGTTGGCCCGCTGCGCCACGCCCATCAGGGTGCCAGCGGTGTCGAACATGTGCACGAAGAGGAATGCCAGCACCACGCTGATCATGCTGACGTTGAACACCCCGGCGACATCCATGGCCATCCAGGTCGGGGCCAGGCTCGGCGGCATCGACATCACCCCGCCGAACTTGACCAGGCCCAGGCCCCAGCCCGCCAGGGTGACACCGATGATGCTGATCAGGATCGCGCCGAACACCCGCTTGTAGCTGAGGATGGCGATCAGCAGGAAGCACAGCGCCGCCAGCAGCGGCCCCGGCTCGTGCAGCGAGCCCAGCTTGATCAGGGTGGCGGGGCTGTCGACGATGATGCCAGCGGTCTTCAGGCCGATCAGCCCGAGAAACAGTCCGACGCCGGCCCCCATGGCATGGCGCAGGCTGACCGGGATGCTGTTGAGCAACCATTCGCGCACTTTCGACAAGGTCAGGAACATGAACAGCACGCCGGAGACGAACACTGCCCCGAGTGCCGTTTCCCAGTTGTAGCCCATGGTGCCGACCACGGTGTAGGTGAAGAAGGCGTTGAGGCCCATGCCGGGCGCCAGGCCCACCGGCCAGTTGGCATACAGGCCCATCAGCAGGCAGCCCAGCGCGGCGGCGATGCAGGTGGCGACGAAGGCGGCGCCGTGGTCGATGCCGGCGTCGGCCATGATGTTGGGGTTGACGAAGATGATGTAGGCCATGGTGATGAAGGTGGTCACCCCGGCGATCAGTTCGGTCCTGACGGTACTGCCGTGTTGCTTGAGTTTGAAAATCCGCTCCAGCCAGCTCGTTTCGAGCGGTGGGGCGAGATCCAGCGTAGGGGCTTCGGATTTGCGGCTTTCCACAGCAGGTACTCCTCAAGTCTTTCTTGTTGTTCTTGGGCCCGGTTCCTGCGCAATGCACTTGGCGGCCCCGCGAGGGAAGGCAGACGTCTGACCGCTTTTGTTGACTTGCAGGTCAAGAAGCTGCTCGGGGGATTATGCTTTTGTGTACAAAGAATGCAAATAATGTTTTATCTTTTGTGTGCGCAATGTGGCGTACAACGGCTATATAGGTAAAAGGCCACCTGCAGAATCGGCTCAGCCTGTGTACAATGGCGCCATACTTTCCTTCGTGCCTCGAGAGCCCATGAACGAACAGCTGCAACCTCTGAAGAAACCTGCGCGCAACGGCAAGGCCGGCCGCAGTGGTACCCAGGACGACATCGTCTACGCGCATATTTTCGAGGCGATCCTCGAGCAGCGTCTGGCTCCGGGCACCAAGTTGAGCGAGGAAGCGCTGGGCGAGATCTTCGGCGTCAGCCGCACCATCATCCGCCGTGCCTTGTCGCGCCTGGCCCACGAAAGCGTGGTGCTGCTGCGGCCGAACCGTGGCGCAGTGGTGGCCAGCCCCACGGTGGAGGAAGCCCGTCAGGTGTTCTTCTCGCGGCGCATGGTCGAGCGGGCCATCACCGAGCTGGCGGTGCAGCACGCCACGCCAGAGCAGCTCAACGAACTGCGGCAGATGGTGCGTGACGAGCGCGACAGTTTTTCCCGTGGTGACCGGGGCGCCGGCATCCGCCTGTCCGGCGAGTTCCACCTCAAGCTGGCAGAGGCTGCGGGTAACGCGCCGCTGGTCAGCTTCCAGCGCAGCCTGGTATCGCAGACCTCGCTGATCATTGCCCAGTACGAAAGCGGCAACCGCTCGCACTGCTCGTACGACGAACACATGCAGCTGATCGATGCCATCGAAGCGCGTGATGCCGAGCAGGCCGTGAGCCTGATGATGCACCACATGGACCACATCGACAGCAAGCTGAACCTGGACGAGGAAAGCGCCTCGGACGACCTGCATGCGGTGTTTTCGCACCTGCTGAAGAAGCCCAAGGTAGCCGCCAAGGGTTGATCGTTTGCCTGGAAGCGAAGGGGCCGCCATGCGGCCCTTTTTCTTGCTGGCCTTTGGCCGTACACCTGATAGATTTACTAGTTGCAAACCCCTTTTCAATGTGGTTGGGCTTGCGCATTTTGCGTTCAACTACTTGAGGAGAGGTCCATGACTACGTCTCTGGGTGTGCGCATGGGTGCCGAGCTGGTTGGCACCTTCTGGCTGGTGCTGGGTGGCTGTGGCAGTGCGGTGCTCGCAGCCAGTTCCCCCATTGGCATTGGTGTTCTCGGTGTGGCTTTCGCCTTCGGTCTCACCGTGCTGACCATGGCGTTCGCCATTGGCCATATCTCTGGCTGTCATCTCAACCCCGCGGTGTCGTTCGGATTGGTGGTGGGTGGGCGCTTTCCGGCCAGGGAGCTGCTGCCCTACGTGGTCGCCCAGGTGGCCGGTGCGATCCTGGCGGCAGCGGTCATCTATTTCATCGCCAGTGGCAAGGCAGGTTTTGAACTGTCATCAGGCCTGGCCTCCAATGGCTACGCCGACCACTCGCCCGGCGGCTACTCGCTGGGGGCAGGCTTTGTCAGTGAGGTAGTGATGACGGCGATGTTCCTGGTGGTGATCATGGGCGCCACCGACGTGCGCGCGCCGGCAGGCTTTGCGCCAATCGCCATCGGCATGGCCCTGACGCTGATTCACTTGATCTCGATCCCGGTGACCAATACCTCGGTCAACCCCGCGCGCAGCACGGGGCCGGCCTTGTTTGTCGGTGGCTGGGCGCTGCAACAGCTGTGGCTGTTCTGGGTAGCGCCGCTGATCGGTGCTGCAATCGGCGGCTCGCTGTACCGAGGCCTGGCAAAAGAACCTTAACGCTGGTGCACGCAACGCCCGGCGGCGTAGGTTTCGCGCACGGTGCGATCGTCGCCCAGGGTGGTCAGCACGAACAGCGTCTCTTCAATGCTGTTGGACTGCTGGATCCGGTAGTCCAGCAGTGGCGTGGCCTTGTAGTCCAGCACCACGAAGTCGGCATCGTTACCCGGGCGCAGGCTGCCGATGCGGTCGTCCAGGCGTAGCGCCCGGGCACCGCCCAGGGTGGCCAGGTACAGCGACTTGTACGGGTGCAGGCGCGCGCCCTGCAGCTGCATCACCTTGTACGCTTCGTTGAGGGTGTTGAGCAGCGAGAAGCTGGTTCCGGCGCCGACGTCGGTGCCCAGGCCCACATTGACCTTGAAGCGTTCGGCCTGCGGCAGGTTGAACAGGCCGCTGCCGAGGAACAGGTTGGAGGTGGGGCAGAAGGCCACGGCCGAGCCGGTCTCGGCCAGGCGCTGGCATTCCTCGTCGCACAGGTGCACGCCGTGGGCGAACACCGAGCGCTCGCCCAGCAGCTCGAAGTGGTCGTATACGTCGAGGTAGCCCTTCTGCTCGGGGAACAGCGACTTGACCCAATCGATTTCCTTGAGATTTTCCGACAGGTGCGTGTGCAGGTACACGCCCGGGTGTTCCTTGAGCAACTGCCCGGCGAGGGTCAGCTGTTGCGGGGTGCTGGTCGGGGCGAAACGCGGGGTGACGGCATAGTGCAGGCGGCCCTTGCCATGCCAGCGCTCGATCAGGGCCTTGCTTTCGGCGTAGCCGGACTCGGCGGTGTCGGTCAGGTAGTCCGGCGCGTTGCGGTCCATCATCACCTTGCCGGCGATCAGGCGCAGGTCGAGGCGCTCGGCCTCTTCGAACAGGGCATTGACCGACTCCGGGTGCACGCTGCCGAACACCAGCGCAGTGGTGGTGCCGTTGCGCAGCAGTTCCTTGAGGAAGATCTTCGCGACCTGGTCGGCGTGATCCTTGTCGGCAAACTGTTTTTCGCAAGGGAAGGTGTAGGTATTCAGCCAGTCCAGCAGCTGTTCGCCGTAGGAACCGATCATGCCGGTCTGCGGGAAGTGGATATGGGTGTCGATGAAGCCAGGGGTGATCAACGCGTCCTGGTAGTGCTCGACCGGGATGTCGGCATCCAGGCTCGGCAGCAGTTCGCTGGCATGGCCGACGGCGCGAACACGGCCATCGTCGACTACCAGCAGGCCGTCCTCGAAATACTCATGGGAAGCTTCCAGGCCCACCTCGGCCGGGTCGGCGATGCTGTGCAGGATGGCGGCACGGTAGGCTTTGCGGGTAACGGTCATAACACACTCGTCAATGGGCTTGGCTGCGCCGGGAGGGCGGCAGCAACTGGGCAATGGGGCCGGCATTGGCCGCAGCGTCGTGCTGGCCGAAGCAGGCGTTGTAGGTGGCGATGATCTCGGCGGCGATGGACACGGCGATCTCGATGGGCAGCTTGCCCTTGACCTCGGCCAGGCCCATCGGGCAGCGCATGCGCGCCAGCACGGCATCGTCGTAGCCGCGTTCGCGCAGGCGGTGTTCGAACTTGACCCGTTTGGTCTTCGAGCCGATCAGGCCGAACCAGGTGAAGTCGTTGCGCTTGAGGATGGCCGCGGTCAACTCCAGGTCGAGCTGGTGGTTGTGGGTCATGACGATGCAGTAGCAGCCCGGTGGCAGGCCTGCGACTTCGTCGACCGGTTCCTCGCTGACCACCTTGGTTACCCCGTCGGGCACCAGCGCCGGGAATTCCTGCTCGCGCGAATCGATCCAGCGCACCCGGCAGGGCAGCGCGGCGAGCAAGGGTACCAGAGCGCGGCCGACATGGCCCGCGCCGAACACGGCGATCTGCGCCTGTACCGCGGCCATGGGTTCGAACAGCAGCACGGTGACGCCGCCGCAGCACTGGCCCAGGCTGGCGCCGAGGCTGAAGCGCTCCAGGTGCGGGGTGCTGCGTTGCTCCGCAAGCATCTGCCGGGCGATGTGCAGCGCCTTGTATTCCAGGTGGCCGCCGCCGATGGTGTCGAACAGGCCGGTGGCGCTGACGACCATTTTCGAGCCAGCGTTGCGCGGGGTCGAGCCGCGCTCCTCGATGATGGTGACCAGCACGCAGGCTTCGCCACGGGACTGGTGGTCGGCGAGGGCGTTGATCCATTGGTGCATGATGCAGATCCTCTTCAGGACAACGCGGTCCGCTTTGTGTAGGCGCGGCACAAGGCCGTTCCTGCACGAAGCGGGCCGGCGGCGTTACTGGGTAACGGTTTCCAGTTCCGGCTCGGCAGGTTGCGCGGCAGCCACCGCCTTGCGCATCTGCTCGCAACCCCACAGCACCCGCTCCGGTGTTGCTGGTGCATCGATGGCGGGCTGCACGCGGTAGTCGGCGATGCTGGCCACGGCGTCCTTGATCGCGCACCAGGCGGCGATGCCAAGCATGAACGGCGGCTCACCCACGGCCTTGGAATGGAACACGGTGTCCTCCGGGTTCTTGCGGTTTTCCACCAGCTTCACCCGCAGGTCCAGCGGCATGTCGGCCACGGCAGGGATCTTGTAGCTGGCCGGGCCGTTGGTCACCAGCTTGCCCTTGGCGTTCCACACCAGTTCTTCGCTGGTCAGCCAGCCCATGCCCTGGATGAAGCCGCCTTCCACCTGGCCAATGTCGATGGCCGGGTTCAGCGAAGCGCCCACGTCGTGCAGGATGTCGGCGCGCAGCATCTTGTACTCGCCGGTCAGGGTGTCGACGATCACCTCCACGCAGGCGGCGCCGAAGGCGAAGTAGTAGAACGGCCGGCCACGCGCCTGGTTGCGGTCGTAGTAGATCTTCGGTGTGCGATAGAAACCCGTGCTGGACAGCGACACCTGGGCGAAGTAGGCCTGCTGCACCAGCTGCTCGAAGCTGATGATCTGGTCGCGCACGCGCACATGGCCGTTGCGGAACTCGACGTCTTCCTCGGTGACCTGGTAGTGCCGTGCGGCGAACTCGGTCAGGCGCTGCTTGAGGATTTCGGCGGCATTTTGCGCAGCCTTGCCGTTCAGGTCGGCGCCACTGGAGGCGGCGGTCGGCGAGGTGTTGGGCACCTTGTCGGTGTTGGTGGCAGTGATCTGGATACGGCCGAGATCGACCTGGAAGACCTGCGCTACCACCTGCGCCACCTTGGTGTTCAGGCCCTGGCCCATCTCGGTGCCGCCGTGGTTGAGGTGGATGCTGCCGTCGGTATAGATGTGGATCAACGCACCGGCCTGGTTGAGGAAGGTGGCGGTGAACGAGATGCCGAACTTGACCGGGGTCAGCGCCAGGCCTTTTTTCAGCACCGGGCTGTTGGCATTGAAGCGGCGGATCGATTCGCGGCGCTCGGCATAGTCGCTGCTGGCTTCCAGTTCGGCGGTCATCTCCTCGAGCATGTTGTGCTCGACGGTCTGGTAGTAGTGAGTGACGTTGCGCTCGGTCTTGCCGTAGTAGTTGGCCTTGCGCACGGCCAGCGGGTCGCGGCCCAGATGGCGGGCGATGTGGTCCATCACCTGCTCGATGGCGACCATCCCCTGCGGGCCGCCAAAGCCGCGGTAGGCGGTATTGGAGGCGGTGTTGGTCTTGCAGCGGTGGCCGTGTACGGTGGCATCGCCCAGGTAGTAGGCGTTGTCGGAGTGGAACATGGCGCGGTCGACGATCGAGCCGGACAGGTCGGGTGAGTAGCCGCAGTTGCCGGCCAGGTCGAGGTTGATGCCATGCAGGCGGCCGTCGTCATCGAAGCCCACGTCGTACTCGACGTAGAAAGGGTGGCGCTTGCCGGTCATGGTCATGTCCTCGACCCTTGGCAGGCGCATCTTGGTCGGCTGCCCGGTCAGGCGCGCAATCACGGCACACAGGCACGCCGGGCTGGCAGCCTGGGTTTCCTTGCCGCCAAAACCGCCACCCATGCGGCGCATGTCCAGTACCACCTTGTTCATTGGCACATCGAGAACCTCGGCGACCAGCTTCTGCACCTCGGTGGGGTTCTGCGTGGAGCAGTAGACGATCATGCCGCCATCTTCGGTGGGCATTACCGAGGAGATCTGCGTTTCCAGGTAGAAGTGCTCCTGGCCACCGATGTGCAGGGTGCCCTGGAGACGGTGCGGGGCCGTGGCCAGGGCGGCAGCGGCGTCGCCGCGCTGGTGGGTGTGGCTATCGAGCACGAAGTGCTTCTTGCGCAGTGCTTCGACCACATCCAGCACCGGCTCCAGCTCTTCGTACTCGACGATCGCGGCCATCGCCGCACGGCGTGCGGTGTCGAGATCGCGGGCAGCCACGGCGAGCACCGGCTGGCCGAAGTACTCGACCTTGTCGATGGCCAGCAACGGGTCGCCGGCCACCACTGGGCCGATGTCCTTGAGGCCGGGAATGTCTTCATGGGTGATGGCGATGCGCACACCTTCGAAGGCATAGCACGGCGTGGTGTCGATGCGCAGGATGCGCGCATGGGCGCGATCGGAGGTGCGGGCGTAGACGTGCAACTGGTTGGGGAATTCCAGGCGGTCGTCGATGTACACCGCCTCGCCGGACACATGCTTGTCGGCGCTGTCATGCTTGACGCTGCGGCCAACCCCGGTGGTCAGGTCCTGGCTGAACAGGGCGGCCATCTCGGCCTGGCTCTTGGCTACGTGATGGTTAGACATAAGCGGTCACCCGGGTTTCGATGTACGGCGTTTGCTGTTCGATGAAGTACTTGCGCAGCAGGTTCTGCGCGGTCAGCAGGCGGTATTCCTTGCTGGCACGGAAGTCGCTGAGCGGGGTGAAGTCTTCGGCCAGGGCCTGGCAGGCACGCTCGACGGTGGCCTGGTTCCACGGCTTGCCGCGCAACGCTGCCTCGCAGGCGCGGGCGCGCTTGGGGATGGCCGCCATGCCGCCGAAAGCGATGCGCACGCCGCTGACCACACCGTCTTCGATGCTCAGGTTGAAGGCCCCGCACACCGCAGAGATGTCATCGTCCAGGCGCTTGGAAACCTTGTAGGCGCGGAACGCCCAGTCGGAGGTGGCGCGTGGCACGATGATCTTCTCGATGAACTCGCTGTCCTGGCGGGCAGTGATGCGGTAGTCGATGAAATAGTCTTCCAGCGCCATCACCCGCTGGCGCTCGCCCTGGCGCAGGACGATCTGCGCGTCCAGGGCAATCAGCAAGGGTGGCGAGTCGCCGATCGGCGAAGCGTTGCCGATGTTGCCGCCCAGGGTGCCCTGGTTACGGATCTGCAGCGAGGCGAAGCGGTGCAACAGGGCGCCGAAGTCGGGGTATTCCTCGTTCAGCGCGCCGTAACAATCGGTGAGTGGGGTGGCGGCGCCGATTTCCAGATGGCTGGCGGTCTTCTCGATGCGCTTGAGTTCGGCCACATGGCCGACGTAGATCATCACTGGCAAGGTCTTGTGGAACTGGGTGACTTCCAGGGCCAGGTCGGTGCCGCCGGCCAGTAGCCGCGCCTCGGGGTGCGAGCTGTACAGGTCGGCCAGGTCGGCCACGGTCAGCGGCACCAGGCAGCGCTTGTCGCCGCTGTTCAGCTCGCCGGTGTGGGTCGGCGCAATCGCCTTGAGGCGGCTGATGGTCTGGGCTTGCTGGGCATCGAACTGGTCGCGGCACGGCTGCCGGCAGCTCTGCTCGGCAGCTTCGAGGATCGGCCGGTAGCCGGTGCAGCGGCACAGGTTGCCGGCCAGGGCCTCCTGGGCCTGGTGCAGGTCGGCGCCGTTGCTGTTCTTCTGCAGGGCGAACAGCGACATGACGAAGCCCGGGGTGCAGAAGCCGCACTGCGAACCATGGCAATCGGCCATGGCCTGCTGCACGCTGTGCAGTTGTCCCTGGTGCTTGAGCCCCTCGACACTGATCAGTTGCTTGCCATGCAGCGAGGAAACGAAGGTCAGGCAGGAATTGAGGCTGCGGTAGCGCAGGCTGTCGTTGCCTTGGTCGTCCTGGGTCAGTTCGCCGACCACCACGGTGCAGGCGCCGCAGTCACCACTGGCGCAGCCCTCCTTGGTGCCAGGTTTGCCCAGGTGCTCGCGCAGGTACTGCAGCACCGTCATGTTCGGGTCCAGGGCATGCTCACTACGCAGCTCCTGGTTGACAAGAAACTGGATCACGGGGATAGCCTCGCAATGGTTTTATTGTTGTTGGGCGGACTCTAAGCAAGACCTGTCCTGCTGGTCAATAATTTTCTGACTCAAAGGTCAGGAAATTGATCGTGTCGCTGCCCAACGGTTCACATTGCCCATATGCCAAGCATAGATCGCGCCGGGCGCAGCACTGCCTGGCGGGTCAAATAAACCGCCTGGCCCCTCTGCGCGATTACCGGGCAAGTGCGCTACAATCCGCTGCTTGTGCCCAGTTCACTGATTTTGAAGGACAACCATGACGTTCAAGGCCCCGGACAGCCTCTCCGAGCAGATTGCCGATTACCTGGCCGAACGCATCATCCGCGGCGAACTGGCGCCAGGCGAGCGTATCCAGGAGCTGAAGGTCACCCAGGCGCTCAACGTCAGCCGCGGCTCGGTGCGTGAAGCGCTGCTGATCCTCGAACGCCGGCACCTGGTGGCGATCCTGCCGCGCCGTGGTGCCCACGTGACCGAGCTGGACGAGCGCGGCGTCCGCAGCCTGTGTGCGCTGATGAGCGAGTTCTACATCCTGCTGGGCAATGCGGTCGCGCAAAAATGGCGCACCGATGCCGACCTGCGCCCGTTCCTGGACATCCAGCAGCGCCTGCAGCGTGCCCATCAGCAGCTCGACATCAAGGCCTTCGTCGCCGACAGTTTCGCGGTCATGCGCGCGGCCTATTCGTTCGCCGATAACCCGTTCCTGCAGGAAACCGTGGAAAACCTGCAGCCGGCCATGAGCCGCGCCTACTACCTGGCGCTGGACCAGCGCCAGGCCAGCATGAGCGATTACCTCGACCTGTTCGCCCGCCTGCTCGACGCCGTGGTCGCCCGCGACCTGCCGCGCATTCGCGAGGTGCTCACCGCCTACTGCCAGCGCAGCTGCGAACTGGTACTGGCGGCGCTGGCCCGAGGCTGACCGATGCGCCTGAAGTGCATTCGCCTGGCCGGGTTCAAGTCGTTCGTCGACCCGACCACGGTCAATTTCCCCAGCAACATGGCGGCCGTGGTCGGCCCCAACGGCTGTGGCAAGTCCAACATCATCGATGCCGTGCGTTGGGTGATGGGCGAGAGCTCGGCGAAGAACCTGCGCGGCGAGTCGATGACCGACGTCATCTTCAACGGCTCCAGTGGCCGCAAGCCGGTCAGCCAGGCCAGCATCGAACTGGTGTTCGACAACAGCGAAACCACCCTGGTCGGCGAATATGCCGCCTACGCCGAAATCTCGATCCGTCGCAAGGTCACCCGTGACGGGCAGAACAGCTACTACCTCAATGGCACCAAGTGCCGTCGCCGCGACATTACCGACATTTTCCTCGGTACCGGCCTCGGGCCGCGCAGCTACTCGATCATCGAACAGGGCATGATCTCCAAGCTGATCGAGGCCAAGCCCGAGGAGCTGCGCAACTTCATCGAGGAAGCCGCCGGCATTTCCAAATACAAGGAACGCCGCCGCGAAACCGAGAACCGCATCCGCCGCACCCAGGAGAACCTGGCGCGCCTGACCGACCTGCGCGAAGAACTGGAGCGCCAGCTGGAACGCCTGCAGCGGCAGGCCCAGGCGGCGGAAAAGTACCGCGAATACAAAGCCCTGGAACGCCAGCTGAAGGCTCGCCTGTCGGCCTTGCGCTGGCGCGACCTGGACACGCGGGTGCGCCAGCGCGAGGCGGTGATCGGCGACCAGGACGTGGCCCATGAGGCGTTGGTCGCCGAGCAGCGCAACGCCGATGCCAGTATCGAGCGCCTGCGCGACAGCCATCACGAATTGTCCGAGCGCTTCAACCAGGTGCAGGGCCGCTTCTACTCGGTGGCCGGCGATATCGCCCGGGTCGAGCAAAGCATCCAGCACGGCCAGCAGCGCCTGCGCCAGTTGCAGGACGACTTCAAGGAAGCCGAGCGCACGCGCCTGGAGACCGAATCGCACCTGGGCCACGATCGCACCCTGCTGGCGACCCTGGGCGAAGAGCTGGCCATGCTCGAACCCGAGCAGGAAATGACCCTGGCCGCTGCCGAAGAAGCCGCCGCCGCGCTTGAAGAGGCTGAACTGGGCATGCACGGCTGGCAGGAGCAGTGGGACAGCTTCAACAGCCGCTCTGCCGAGCCGCGCCGCCAGGCCGAAGTGCAGCAGGCGCGCCTGGTGCAGCTGGAGGCCAGCCTCGAACGGCTGGCCGAACGCCAGCGCAAGTTGGGCGAGGAGCGCGAGCAGTTGGGCAGCGACCCGCAGGATGCCGCCATGCTCGAATTGTCCGAGCAATTGGCCAGCAGCGAAATGCTGCTCGAAGAACTGCAATTGTCCGAAGAGCAAGGGGTCGAGCGCCTGGAAGGCGTGCGCCAACAATTGCAACAGGCCACCCAGGCCCAGCAGCAGGCGCAGGGTGAGCTGCAACGCCTGGGCGGCCGCCTGGCTTCGCTTGAGGCTTTGCAGCAAGCTGCGCTGGAGCCGGGCGCAGGGGCTGCCGACTGGCTGCACGGCCAAGGCCTGGAGCAGCAGCCACGCCTGGCAGAAGGGCTGCGCGTGGAGCCGGGCTGGGAGCTGGCCGTGGAAACGGTCCTGGGGGCCGACTTGCAGGCCGTATGGGTCGACGATTTCAACCGCCTCGACTTTGCCAGCCTGGAGCAGGGCGAATTGCATTTGCTGGTGGCCGACGGCGCCGCTGCGTCGCTGCCCGGCAGCTTGTTGGAAAAGGTCAGCGGCCCGATCGGCCTGGCGCCCTGGCTGGGCCAGGTCAAACCGGTGGAAGACCTGGCGCAGGCGCTGGCGCAGCGTGCCTCGCTCGGTGACGGGCAGAGCCTGGTCAGCCGCGATGGCTATTGGGTTGGCCGGCATTTCCTGCGCATACGCCGTGGCGCCGAGGCCGAAGGCGGGGTGCTGGCACGCGGCCAGGAAATCGAACGCCTGGGCCACGAACAACTGCAACAGGAAGCGGCCCTGGAGCAGCTGGAGCAGCGATTGCAGGCCCTGCGCGAGCAACAGCTGGGCCTGGAGGAGCAGCGCGAGCAGCTGCGCCGCCGTACCCAGGAAGAAAACCGCCTGCACGGCGAGCTCAAGGCCAGCCTGTCAGCCGTTCGCGCGCGCGCCGAGCAGGTGGAGTTGCGGCGCCAACGCCTGCAGGAAGAACTGGCTGAACTGGAAGAGCAGCGCGCCCTGGAGCACGAGCAACTGGGCGAAGCGCGCCTGCTGTTGCAGGAGGCCCTTGAGCTGATGGCCCAGGACACCGAGCAGCGCGAGCAGTTGATGGCCCGTCGCGACACCCTGCGCGAAAGCCTCGACCGCGTGCGCCAGGAGGCCCGCCAGCACAAGGATCACGCCCACCAGCTGGCCGTGCGCCTGGGCTCGCTGCGCGCCCAGCACGATTCCACCCGGCAGGCCCTGGAGCGCCTGGAGCAGCAGGCCGCACGCCTGACCGAGCGCCAGGAACAACTGAGCCTGAACCTGGAGGAGGGCGCGGCGCCACTGGAGGAATTGCGCCTGAAGCTCGAAGCGCTGCTGGAGCAGCGCATGAGCGTCGACGAAGAAATGCGCCTGGCCCGCCTGCACATGGACGAGGCGGACCGTGAGTTGCGCGATGCCGAGAAGCGCCGCACCCAGGCCGAGCAGCAAGCCCTGCTGCTGCGCGGCAAGCTGGAACAGTTGCGCCTGGAGTGCCAGGGCCTGGACGTGCGGCGCAAGACCCTGCAGGAACAACTGCTGGCCGATGGCTACGACTTGCAGGGCGTGCTCGCCAGCCTCGAGGCCGACGCCACCGAGCAAGGCACCGAGCAGGAGTTGGAGCAGCTCGACGCGCGGGTCCAGCGCCTGGGGGCGATCAACCTGGCGGCCATCGAGGAGTATGAACAGCAGTCCGAGCGCAAGCGTTACCTGGACGCTCAGGACGCAGACCTGGTCGAAGCGCTGGAGACCCTGGAAAACGTCATCCGCAAGATCGACAAGGAAACCCGCAACCGTTTCAAGGATACCTTTGATCAGATAAATGCCGGATTACAGGCACTTTTCCCAAAAGTTTTCGGTGGTGGCAGCGCTTATCTGGAACTGACGGGCGAAGATCTACTCGATACAGGGGTAACGATCATGGCGCGACCACCGGGCAAGAAGAACAGCACCATCCATCTGCTGTCCGGCGGCGAGAAGGCACTGACTGCGTTGGCGCTGGTGTTTGCCATCTTCAAGTTGAACCCCGCACCGTTCTGCATGCTCGACGAGGTCGATGCGCCGCTGGACGATGCCAACGTCGGGCGCTATGCCCGCCTGGTCAAGGAAATGAGTGAAAGCGTGCAGTTCATCTATATCACCCACAACAAGATCGCGATGGAAATGGCCGACCAGTTGATGGGGGTGACCATGCATGAACCGGGCTGTTCACGGCTGGTGGCCGTGGATGTGGAGGAGGCCATGGCCATGGTCGACGCCTGATACGCGACGATGGGGCATATTCTGTAGCGAAATGCCCCCGCCATGTGCGACAGACGGTGTAAAGTTGTCTTTGGTCGTGCTAGCTTAATGTCACTCGTTTTTTGCGTGGGTAAAACGCCTGTCAGAACATAGAGTTGGCGCCACGTGTTAAAGGGCTTTGAACCCTTTGTTTTCAAGCATATTTTTATAGAGGCACGGGATTACATGGAAATCGGTCTGCGCGAGTGGCTGATCGTCATCGGCATCATTGTCATTGCCGGGATTCTTTTCGACGGCTGGCGCCGCATGCGCGGCGGCAAAGGCAAGTTGAAATTCCGTCTGGATCGCAGCTATGCCAACCTGCCGGACGAAGAGGGCAATGCCGAAGTGCTTGGCCCGTCGCGGGTGCTGGAAACCCACAAGGAGCCTGAGCTGGACGAAAGCGACCTGCCGTCGCTCAGCGCTTCTGCACGTGACCGCGAGCGCGAACCCAAGCCGGCCAAGGCCAGCAAGCGCAGCAAGCGTGCCACTGCGGCTGCCGAGGCGCAGCAGGGCGACCTGAACCTGAGCGCCGAGCCGCGTGAGGCCGACCTGTTTGCCGACAGCGATGACGACTTTGCTGCGGAGAACACCCGCAGCAGCAATCCGGCACCTGCCAACAACAGCGTCAAGGAGCTGCCACCGGCCGAGGAAGTGCTGGTGATCAGCGTGATCTCCCGCGACGAGGGTGGCTTCAAGGGCCCGGCCCTGCTGCAGAACATTCTGGAAAGTGGCCTGCGCTTCGGCGAAATGGACATCTTCCACCGTCACGAGAGCATGGCCGGCCACGGTGAAGTGCTGTTCTCCATGGCCAACGCAGTCAAGCCTGGCGTATTCGACCTGGACGATATCGACCACTTCAGCACCCGTGCGGTGAGCTTCTTCCTCGGCCTGCCGGGCCCGCGTCATCCGAAGCAGGCCTTCGACGTGATGGTGGCGGCGGCGCGCAAGCTGGCCCACGAACTGAATGGCGAGCTCAAGGACGACCAGCGCAGCGTGCTGACCGCCCAGACCATCGAGCACTATCGCCAGCGCATCGTCGAGTTCGAGCGCCGTGCGCTGACCCAGAAGCGCTGACAGATCCAGACGAAAGAGCAGCCTGAGGGCGGTGCTGGACGCCCCCAGGCTGCTCTTTTGCTTTGCAAGAGAAGACAACCCCATGACCGTCGAATCCCGTATCCACGAACTCCGTCACCAGCTCGACCAGCACAACTACCGCTACTATGTGCTCGACGAGCCCAGCGTGCCCGATGCCGAATACGACCGCCTGTTCAACGAGCTCAAGGCGCTTGAAGCCGAACACCCACACCTGGTGACCCCCGACTCGCCGACCCAGCGGGTTGGCGGCGCGGCCCTGGCCGCGTTCAGCCAGGTGCGCCACGAAGTGCCGATGCTGAGCCTGGGCAACGCCTTCGAAGAAGCCGACCTGCGTGAGTTCGGCCGCCGTGTGGTCGATGGCCTCGACCAGCCCGGTGCAGTGGACTACAGCTGCGAGCCCAAGCTCGACGGCCTGGCGGTGAGCCTGCTGTACCGTGACGGCCTGTTGGTGCAGGGCGCTACCCGTGGTGACGGCACTACCGGCGAAGACATCAGCGCCAATGTGCGCACCGTGCGCAACATCCCGCTCAAGCTGCAGGGCGAGGGCTGGCCGGCGGTGCTCGAGGTGCGCGGCGAGGTGTACATGAGCAAGGCCGGTTTCGAGCGGCTCAACGCCGCCCAGGCCGAGGCCGGTGGCAAGACATTCGCCAACCCGCGCAACGCCGCTGCCGGCAGCCTGCGCCAGCTGGATTCGAAGATCACCGCCAGCCGCCCGCTGGAGTTCTGCTGCTATGGCGTCGGCCAGGTGTCGCAGAGCATCGGCGACAGCCACATCGGCATCCTCGAGCAGCTCAAGGCCTGGGGCCTGCCGATCAGTCGCGAGCTCAGGCACGCTGCCGGCATCGAAGAGTGCCTGGCCTACTACCGCGACATCGGCGAGCGGCGCAACAGCCTGCCCTACGAAATCGATGGTGTCGTGTTCAAGGTCAACAGCCTGGCTGCGCAGCGCGAGCTGGGCTTCCGCGCTCGTGAGCCACGCTGGGCGATCGCCCACAAGTTCCCCGCCATGGAAGAGCTGACCGAGGTGCTGGACGTCGAGTTCCAGGTCGGCCGCACCGGTGCGGTAACCCCGGTGGCCCGCCTGAAGCCGGTCAAGGTGGCTGGCGTGACCGTGTCCAATGCCACCCTGCACAACATGGACGAAATCGCGCGCCTGGGCCTGCGCATTGGCGATACGGTGATCATCCGTCGCGCCGGGGACGTGATCCCGCAGGTGATGCAGGTGGTGCTGGAGCGTCGCCCGGAAGATGCCCGCCCGGTGCAAGTGCCAAGTCAATGCCCTGTATGCGGCTCGCAGGTCGAGCGTACCCAGCTGGTCAAGCGCAGCAAAGGCAAGGAAACCACCAGCGAAGGCGCGGTGTACCGCTGCGTCGGTCGCCTGGCCTGTGCTGCCCAGCTCAAGCAGGCGATCATCCACTACGTATCGCGCCGGGCCATGGACATCGAGGGCCTGGGCGAGAAGAGCGTCGAGCAACTGGTGGACGAAGGCCTGATCGGTTCGCCGGCAGACCTGTACAAGCTGGAGTTCGAACAGATCGTCGGCCTGGAAGGCTTCGCCGAGGTGTCCAGCCGCAAGCTGCTGGATGCCATCGAAGCCAGCAAGCGCCCGAGCCTGGCGCGCTTTATCTATGCCCTGGGCATTCCCGACGTCGGCGAGGAGACCGCGAAGGTGCTGGCTCGCTCGCTGGGCAGCCTGGCGCGCGTGCAGCAGGCGCTGCCGCAAGTGCTCACCTACCTGCCGGACATCGGCCTGGAAGTGGCCTACGAAATTCACAACTTCTTCGAAGACGAGCACAACCAGAAGGTCATCAAACAGCTGCTCGATAGCGGCATGCAGCTGCAGGACGAAGGTGACCTGGCTGCGGAATTCGCGGCCAGCACCACCCTCGCCGGGATGATCGCCAAGCTCGACATTGCCTCGGTTGGCCCGACCGGTGCCGAAAAGCTGGTTGCCCGGCTCGACAGCCTGGACAAGATCATCGCCGCTGACGGCATCGACCTGCGTCAGGCCCTGGCGGCCAAGCCGGCCGAGGCCGTGCGTGAATTCTTCAAGGTCGAAGCCAACCAGCAACTGGCTCGCGCCATCGAAGCGCAGTTGCTGGCGTTCGGCATGCACTGGAGCAGTGAGAAGAAGGTCGCTGAAGGCTTGCCGCTGGCTGGCCAGACCTGGGTACTGACCGGCACCCTGGAGCGCATGAGCCGTGACATTGCCAAGGACAAGCTGGAAAGCCTGGGGGCCAAGGTGGCCGGTTCGGTGTCTGGCAAGACCCACTGCGTGGTGGCAGGGCCGGGGGCCGGCTCCAAGCTGGCCAAGGCCAGCGAACTGGGGGTGAAAGTGCTGGACGAAGACGCCTTCGTCGCCTTCCTGGCCGAGCAGGGCATAGTGGTTTGAAGTCCTGCTCAGCCGTTGTGGGCGCGGGCGGGCCCGCGAAGAGGCCCGCCAGGCTGCAGCAACCTGGACAAGTCATTGAGAAATGATGACTTTTTCTCGCCCCAGAGGTTGTATCTGCTCCCAAGACCGGTACAATGGCGCCACTCGCTGCTCAGCGAGCTCTGTAGTGGTGGCCCCATCGGTCCCCCCGCATTGATTACCCGTTAACCTGGTCAGGCCCGGAAGGGAGCAGCCATAGCGGGAACATCGAGTGCCGGGGTGTGGCTGGTGGGGCTGCCTCCATTACGCAAACCTTTGAATTCTCAAGGGTTTTTCGCTCAAAAATCTCGAAGTGGACCAGTGCAGTAGTACCTAAGTGGTGCACTGTGCTCCATTCTACCTTCTCATGGGCTTCCTGCCCAAACTCCAAATCGTAGTCGCTCAAACCTCGCAGTTGACCTGCCAAAATTTATGTGGCAATAAGCTACTATTCAGGTCGCGGCGTCGGTGTTGAAATCCGATCAGCTGGTTGCGATCGCGTCATCGCTTTGTTGATTTTCGGTTGCTGGCGGCAGGCACTTGCTGTCCGGCGGAGCTCAACTCAGCGAGTATAATCCCAGAATGCAAAGGAATGTATGTCGCAGATATCGATCCCTTACCTTGCTTTCCATCCCCTCGACCAGCAGCCAGAATCTGTAGATCCAGCGGACCTCAAAGCCTCACCTAAGTTGCCTCCTGAGCTGTACATTGATGATGAGCACCACGGGCGAGTCTACTGTCCGGATTGCGGTGTCATGTGCAGCAGGCGACCTCGTAAAACACCGAAGAGAAAGGATGGGGTTGATGCCTTCTACTTCCACCTACCAGGCTTTGATACGGTCGACTGCCCGCATAGAAAGAAAGGTGGCGCGGGAGGTGGTGGCGATGAAGCTGCCAAAGAAAAGCGAGCGATCAACCTTGTGACCTTTGCGGGTTGGAAGAGCCTTGCAGACGATGACGAGCCTGAAGGGGATGACGATGACGACGATTATCCCAAGCCCAAAAGGAAAGAGGCTCAGAACGGCACAGCAGTAAATGGAAGAGGAGGGTTCGAGAATTTCTTCGACGCAGACGGAAATCTGCTAAATCCGGGGCGGTTCAAGACCGTCAAGCGATTGGTACAGTTGGCTCAAGTAAGCTTGAACATTGCTGTTCAGTTTGGGCAAGAAGATGCCATTCGGTTACATGATCTAATAGTTTCGATTGAAAAAGCTCAGCGAAATATAAAGCCTTATTTGGGTAAAAGTTTCCTGTTTTTTGGTAAGCCGACATCAATTGTTAAGGGTGCTTACGGCAGAGTATTTTTCAACTTCAAGTCTCCAGAGCATGAGCTTAGTGGTCACTGTGAGTTGGACATTTTTGAGTCCCGTGCTTGGCAGACATTCGAGCGGGATCGTTATTACCTTTTCTACGGTCGGGTTGAGGGTGATCAGCAGCATTCTATCGTTAGGGTGCTTGAGGCTGGTCAAATAGATCGAGTGCCTTTGACTGCTAAGCATCTCTTTGACGGGCTCCGGTGACTCTTTCAGGTTGATGCGCTGCGTATAGTGTGCGGTTAACTACTTTGTGTTGTGTCGGAATAGTGTTTAGCGCTCTGATTTTGCGGAAGTCAGAGCGTTATGTTGCGAATTGTATCGTTGTTCACAATTTCTCTCCTAGTCTTGAGAGAGTGAAGCTCCATGTCCTTTGATGCTAAGGTGTTCAAGATACTCATTGCAAGCCCCGGGGATGTCGATGAGGAGCGATAAGCTATTCCGGAAGTTCTCTCGTTGGAATAACAATAATGCAGAAACAAATAACGTGGTATTGCTTCCTGTAAAATGGGAAACGCACTCGGCTCCGCTTCTTGGAGATAGGGCTCAGGCCGTAATCAATAATCAGGTCGTCACGACATGTGATATGGTTATTGGGATGGAATGGTAGCTGACTTTAACTCATCTGGATGTCGGTCGAGGTTAAGCGGCATTGCGGTGTCAGACCGGCATCACTTTCCAGAAGTCAAAAGTATGCCGGAAAAAATAAAAGCTGCCCGCAGGAGGCTTCATTGTGTCTATAACCCCTCTCTCAGCCTTGCTGTGAGCGTACCCGAGAATACCTTGGCCGATGCCTTGAGCGTTCGTATCGAGCGTCTGTAGCACTGAGAGCGCGTCGGTGTGGATGTGCGTCGGGCCCCGCTGGCTGATCCACAGAGTTAGCTCTTCCAAGGCTGCCCGGATGGCTGTCTGGTTCATCATCAGCAATTCAAGCGTGTCTGCGGCTACTGCCGCTTTGTCGTCATCCATGGGTATTCTCGATGTGAGTACTGGTGGTGATTAGCTTGCTGCTGAGTCTGTCCGATGTGGAGAATGATAGCTCCGAGCTTTGGCCGCGCCATTCGACGAGATCGCTGCGGTAGTAACGCGATCAAGTCGCGGAGCGGGGATTGCACTTTTGGATCCAAGCTGATAAATCTAAGCAGCAAGGCATATTGCTATCACACGGAGAAGCAGGGATGAGCGACAAGAATTTCCGAGTAACTTACACTCGTGGCACGAGCTCCTCAGTAGTAACCGCAAGTGTGCGGGCTAGCAGTGCGAGTCAGGCAAAGGAAAAAATTAAGGAGCGGGAGCGAGGGCAGGCAAAGATCATCTCTGCTGTAGAGACCTGATACCAGCCGATTGTCTATGCAGCAAGCTCATCTCATGACAGTGGGCTTGCTCGACCGAGGAAAGAGACTATGGATGATGACGCGCACGAAGAGTTGGAAGAAGGTGGGAAGAGCCGGCCTTCATTCAACGAGAAGCTAGATAAGATGATGGGTGAAGCGTGGAAAGAGGTGAAGGATGACTTCTCCCATGGTACGGGGATGGAGCGAGCAGCATCTGCGGCAAAGTTAGTAGGCAAAGGTTCGTTCTATGTGGGGGTAAAGTTTATCCAGAATTTGCCTGATGCCATCGAGAGAATGAAAGATAAGCAAGCGAAGAATGGCTGAGGCCCGTGTGCCGGGTAGATTGCTACTTCTGCAGTGACCAAAAATGTAACCTCTCAAACCGAGCATCAGCTGCCGTCAAATATCATCGGTGGATCTGGGAGGGATTATTACAGGGCTCCGTTAGATCGAGCCAAGTGTGGGTCGGTGCTTAATGCCTCTCGTTGGCCCGTAACGGGCCGCACAGTACGATTTCAGAATATCTAAAGGGCGGATGAGTTCGCCCCGGAACGTCGCTGGTATAGCTTCTTACGAGCTTGCAGCGGTACTCATTACTTTGGTCAGTGCCAAGCCTAGACGCTGCATCACACGCTTCACAGCAATGGGTGACCATTGCCCGCCACGAGCAGTGGGTATGTTCCGTGCGATCAGGCAGTCAGCCACGGCCTGTAGGCTGCTGGCACCCTTAAGTACACACAGTTCAATAGCGTCCTTGACCAGTGCTGCACGGTCGTCTGCCTGCTGACGCTGTGTAGCGTGGCCTTTCACCCTGTTTAGTCGAAGTCGCACGTGGTGCTACGGGAATGGCTGGTGTTGGGGCTGAGTCCCGCCACTGTGAACATAGTCCACCAAGCGTCTGAAGGTCTGTTAGCGGGTGCTCGCTGAGGTGGCCGTGTAGCCGTTGGACGATGGACGCAGCGAGGAACAGGGCGCTCTGCCTGTGCCTGATGTTCAGGCTCAAACGCAAAGTGTGACACCTCGGGAAGAGGTGCTTGGGTAGCTTGAGATTCAGGTAGTAGACGGCTTTGCGTCTGATCAGATAGGCCATGGGTGTGACACCAAAGTGTGACAGTGCTGGCTACACCCAAAGTTTTGAGCGACCGCGCTGAGTGTCTGCACGGGTAGAACGTCTGCCCCCCCCCCATCAGCCTGAAACCCTTGCCCCATAAGGCCTGCATTGATTCCCGAGCATGCTTGCATGCCACCTGGTCAGGCCCGGAAGGGAGCAGCCATAGCGGGAACATCGAGTGCCGGGGTGTGGCTGGTGGGGCTGCCTCCATTTCAGGCTCTTGAATCCTCAAGACGCCTCGCTAGAAGCATTTCCGGTTACGACGGCATTCAGGATCTCCCGAATGAAGCGTCATCCTGCAAGCTGACAACCCGACACTCCCAACATCCGTACAATGATCGGCAGCGGACAGGCCTTCATCCCATCCGCGCCACAAGCCAGGCAGGCCGACCCAGGCCGTATCCTCGGATACGTCAGCCTCAGGCCGGACGTTGCGCTGTTCGGCCGAAGCCCTCAGAGGTTGTACTTTTCATCGATCCTGCGTTTGTCGAGCGTGTAGCGCTTGACGTCGATCGCATCGGACTCAAGCTGCGCGTCCAACTCGTCCATATCGTGTTTTTTCAAGCTCGCAACGTGAGCCCTGGTGGCCTGATAGTTGATGAGTTCCGCGGCGTCATGCCCGCTCACCGGGTCCCAGAAAATGGAAAGCGGCCAGAGCAGCAGGTTGACCACGCCAAAGCCGTATGCACGACCGTAGAAGGAACCGCCACCTGGAAGCAGGCCAAGGCCGGCAGCAAGCCCAGGGTTCTTTTCTTCAACCGCGAGGTTTCTGGCGCGATAGCCGGCAAGTTCCGACTCCTGGACCGAATTGGGGCCTGTAGCGCAACCAGGGGTCAGCGCTATGAGTGCGGCGACGGTCAGGTTTCTTACTGTGGACATGCAACTTTTCCTGAGTGTGAGTACGGTTCTCGGCACACAGCTGGGTGCGGAGGCGCGTCACTCTACACTGAGTGATGGCTTATTGATATTAATGAGCCATCATTTGGTTCGGGTTTGTACCACTAGCTCTAACCTGGGTGTTTCATGACAGGCGTTGACCGGTTCTGCCTTTTTCCAAGCCCCGCCGCCGACAACTTCATCAACCGCTGGAATGTCGGGCAGGCCAGGTGATCCTCTTCCGGGCACTGCGCCGCATGCCGCAGGCCCTTGCTCATCGCCTGCAGGCGCCTGATCCGTGCATCCAGTTCGTCAGCCTTGGCGATCAGCAGCTGCCGGTCGACTTGCAGGTCCACCAGCATCGCTCCCACTTCATCCAGGGAAAACCCCGCCGCTTGCCCCAGTGCTATCAGTGCCAAGCGGTCTGCCACATCCGCAGCAAACTGCCGTCGTTGACCGCGCCCGGCGAGTGACTTGAGCAAGCCTTTCTTTTCGTAGTAACGCAGCGTCGAGGCGGGTACGCCTGTACGTCTGGCGACATCGGCAATGTCCATTTCGGGCCCTTGACTTGAAGTTGACTTCAACTTCTATGCTGCGCGGCGTAGTGACGACCGTCAATCTTCGAGGGCTTTTTCAATGACGTTTACTGCCATGCTTTCTGCTGCCTTGCCGATTGGCGTGGGTGCCACGCTGGTCATGGATGGGTGGGGCTTGTTGCTGCGGCGCCTGGGGGTTGCCACGCCGAACTTCGCCATGGTCGGGCGCTGGGCGGGGCATCTGTTGCAGGGAAGGGTGCGGCATCAGGCAATTGCCCGGGCGGAGCCGGTGCGCCACGAACGGCTGTGGGGGTGGCTGATCCATTACGCCATCGGCGTGCTGTTCGCCCTGCTGCTGGTGTTGATCGTCGGCGAAGGCTGGTTGTTGGCGCCGACCCTGTGGCCGGCGCTGATGGTGGGTGTGGGGACTGTGGTGGCGCCGCTGTGTCTTATGCAACCGGCGATGGGGGCGGGCTTCTTCGCTTCGAAGACACCGGCACCGGCGCGTAACTGCCTGAGGAGCCTGGTGACGCACGCAGTGTTCGGGGTAGGGCTGTTCCTCAGTGCAGCCCTGGTGGCGCTGGTGTAAGGGGATTTTGCGGGGCGGGACTGCTCATGGTTGGGCTACCGGCATGGCGTGCTGATGACCCAGGCCTTCATAGCGCTGCACAATCCGTTCGATTTCCCCTGACTGCTTCATCCGCGCCAGCGCCCGCAGCAGCCCCTGGGTCGGTATCGCCGGGTCATTGCGTACCATGCAGCCCAGCTCCTGCTCGTCCAGCACCGTCAGTGCCTGCAGGCGCTGCCCGTTTGGCTGGCTCCGGTTGAACCACTGCAAGGACAGCTGGTTGCTGACCGCGTAGCGATAGCGGCCGGCCTGCAACTTCTGCAGTACCAGCAACTGGTTGCGGCTGTCTTCGCGCTGCAATCGGCCTTGCTCAAGCAGAGGCTGCAGGCTTGGGTAGGTGTAGCCCAGCACCGTGCCGAGGGTCTGGGCCGGCAGTTGCCCGAGGGACATTTGCGGGCTGACACCCGGGCGGCCCACCAGCAGGTCGCGCTGGTGCATCAACGGGATGCTCCAGACAAAATTCTTCGGCGGGTTAGCGAACCAGCGGGTGCTGACATAGCAACGCACATCGATATCACCCTGCTCCATTGCCTCCTGCAGGCGCAGGCGGGCCATGACGTGGTACACCGGGCGCGCGCCAACCTCTCTGGCCAGCGCCTGGGTGAGGTCGTACAGCAAGCCTTCGACTGGCTGCTCGGCTTCGATGCGCACCAGCGGCATGCTCCAGCTTTCCGCCACGGAAAAGCGCAGCACCGCCTGTTCGGCGAGACTCTGCGAGCTCCAGATCAACAACAAGGTCAGCAGTCTGCGCAAAGGCGTATCCTCCCTGGACAGCACACACAGTTTCTAGCTTAGACGAGCTGCGCGGGGTGCATTTTTGCCCCCGCTCCGCTAGCATTAGCGATCTTCCGCTCGATCAGGCTACGATGGTTTTTCGATGAGTTATCAGGTCCTTGCACGTAAATGGCGTCCGCGCTCGTTCCGCGAAATGGTCGGCCAGGCCCATGTGCTCAAGGCATTGATCAACGCCCTCGACAACCAGCGCCTGCACCATGCCTACCTGTTCACCGGTACCCGGGGCGTGGGCAAGACCACCATCGCCCGGATCATTGCCAAGTGCCTGAACTGCGAAACCGGCATCACCTCGACGCCGTGCGGCACCTGTTCGGTGTGCCGGGAGATCGACGAAGGCCGTTTCGTCGACCTGATCGAGATCGACGCCGCCAGCCGCACCAAGGTCGAGGACACCCGCGAACTGCTGGATAACGTGCAGTACGCCCCAAGCCGTGGGCGCTTCAAGGTCTACCTGATCGACGAAGTGCACATGCTGTCGACGCACTCGTTCAACGCCTTGCTCAAGACGCTGGAAGAGCCGCCGCCCTACGTCAAGTTCATCCTCGCCACCACCGACCCGCAGAAGCTGCCGGCCACCATCCTGTCGCGCTGCCTGCAGTTCTCGCTGAAGAACATGAGCCCGGAGCGGGTGGTCGAACACCTCAGCCACGTACTGACTGCGGAAAACGTGCCGTTCGAGACGGATGCCCTGTGGTTGCTGGGCCGCGCTGCCGATGGTTCGATGCGCGATGCGATGAGCCTGACCGACCAGGCCATCGCCTTTGGCGAAGGCAAGGTGCTGGCCGCCGATGTGCGGGCCATGCTTGGCAGCCTTGACCATGGCCAGGTCTATGGTGTGCTGCAAGCGCTGCTCGAGGGCGATGCACGGGCCTTGCTCGAGGCCGTGCGCAACCTGGCCGAGCAGGGCCCGGACTGGGCTGGCGTGCTGGCCGAGATGCTCAATGTGCTGCATCGCGTGGCCATTGCCCAGGCATTGCCGGAAGCCGTGGACAACGGCCAGGGCGATCGCGAGCGGGTACTCGCGCTGGCCGCGGCATTGCCGGCCGAGGACGTGCAGTTCTATTACCAGATGGGCCTGATCGGTCGCCGTGACCTGCCCCTGGCGCCGGACCCGCGCGGTGGTTTTGAAATGGTCCTGCTGCGCATGCTGGCCTTCCGCCCGGCCGACACCGACGACGCGCCGAAGCCGCTGCTAAAGCCAGTGGGGATCAGCCAGGCCACAGCTGATCCAGCAACCCCGGTGGCAGCGCCGGCGGTTGCCGCGCTAGCGCCAGCCGCTGCCGTGCAACCTGCCGCTGCGGCTGCAGCGCCGCAGGCACCCGCGCCGGTGGCGCCAGCACCACAGCTGGTTGATGCACCTGTGCCGCCGGCTGAGCCTGCCCCCGTTATCGAACCCGAGCCGCAAGCCGAGCCCGAGCCGGAGCCAGTTGCCGTGGCAGAGGTGGTTGACCTGCCATGGGAAGAGTCGGAACCGGCAGCGCCTGAGCCCGCGCCTGTACCGGCGCCTGCGCCCGCGCCGATGCAAGCGGCCCCGGCCCATGACGACGAGCCGCCATTCGACCCGTCGGCCTATGCTGCCGTAGGCATGGATCGCGACGATGAGCCGCCAGTGGACGAAGACTATTATGGCGGCGAAAGCGACCCGGTCGGCTTCAGCTACCTGGACGAACTGGCCGAACACGTCCAGGAAGAGGCGCCCAAACCAGTCGCCGAGCCGCTGCCAGCGGCCAAGCCGGCTACCGGCCTGGCCCTGCAATGGCTGGAAATGTTCCCCCAGTTGCCTGTGTCGGGGATGACAGGCAACATCGCAGCGAACTGTACCTTGATCGCCGTCGAGGGTGACGACTGGCTGCTGCACCTGGACCCTGGCCAAGGGGCGCTGTTCAATGCCACCCAGCAGCGACGCCTGAACGAAGCGCTCAACCAGCACCTGGGGCGTACGCTGAACCTGCGTATCGAGCTGATTCAACCCGAGCAGGAAACCCCGGCCCAGGCGGCAGCGCGCAAGCGCAGAGAGCGTCAGCACGACGCGGTGGTGTCGATCGAGCAGGATCCGTTGATCCAGCAGATGATCAAGCTGTTCGGTGCCAAGGTGCGGCAGGATACTATTGAACCTGTAGAGGCCCTGGCCAATCAGGGCCAGTAACGGATAACCATGCGGCTGGCCAGGTGCCGGGCCGCATCACATGACCCAATCGAGGTATACCCCATGATGAAAGGTGGCATGGCCGGCCTGATGAAGCAGGCCCAGCAGATGCAGGAAAAGATGCAGAAGATGCAGGAAGAGCTGGCCAACGCCGAAGTTACCGGCCAGTCCGGTGGCGGCCTGGTGAGCGTGGTGATGACCGGTCGTCACGACGTGAAGCGTGTCAGCATCGACCAGAGCCTGATGTCGACCGACGCCGACGACAAGGAAGTGCTGGAAGACCTGATCGCCGCTGCACTGAACGACGCCGTGCGCAAGGTCGAGCAGAACAGCCAGGAAAAGATGGGCAGCATGACTGCCGGCATGCAGTTGCCGCCGGGCTTCAAGATGCCGTTCTAAGGGCCTTGCGTTACCAGGAACCGCCGCTGACAACAGCGGCGGTTTTTTTCGGGTGAGATTTCCCCCCGGACGCGGTCTGCTGATTTGACGGCATTGCCAGCGCTGGGTATAAACCGCCTCTTATTGAATTGTCAGGCCTTTCCCATGAGCTTCAGCCCTCTCATCCGCCAACTGATCGATGCCCTGCGTATTCTCCCGGGTGTCGGCCAGAAAACCGCCCAGCGCATGGCCCTGCAGCTGCTCGAGCGTGACCGCAGCGGCGGCCTGCGCCTGGCACAGGCCCTGACCCAGGCCATGGAAGGGGTAGGGCATTGCCGCCAGTGCCGTACCCTGACCGAGCAGGAGCTGTGCCCGCAATGCGCCGACACGCGCCGTGACGATACCCAGTTGTGCGTGGTCGAGGGCCCGACCGATGTGTATGCGGTGGAGCAGACCGGCTACCGTGGCCGCTATTTCGTGCTCAAGGGCCACCTGTCGCCGCTGGACGGCCTGGGGCCGGAGGCGATTGGCATTCCGCAACTGATGGCGCGGATCGAGGAGCAGGGCACCTTCACCGAGGTGATCCTGGCCACCAACCCGACGGTGGAAGGTGAGGCGACGGCGCATTACATCGCCCAGCTGCTGAGCGAGAAGGGCCTGGTGGCGTCGCGCATTGCCCATGGTGTGCCGCTGGGAGGAGAGCTGGAACTGGTCGACGGCGGGACCCTGGCCCATGCCTTCGCCGGGCGGCGGCCGATTTCGCTCTGATTCAGAATTGCCGGGGCCGCTTTGCGGCCCATCGCGACACAAGGCCGCTCCTACAGGAGGTTGCGTTCCCCTGTAGGGCGGCCTTGTGTCGCGGTGGGCTGCAAAGCAGCCCCGTGGTCTCAGTATTCGCTGAGCGAAAACTCGGTCAGGCAGAACGTCGGCACACCCGCCGCCTGTAGCCGGCGCGACCCGTCCAGCTCCGGCAGGTCGATGATTGCCGCCGCCTCGAATACTTGCGCACCGGTTCGACGCACCAGGTTGGCCGCTGCCAGCAGCGTACCGCCAGTGGCAATCAGGTCATCGAAGATCAGCACCGAATCCCCTTCGCACAGGCTGTCGGCGTGCACTTCCAGGAACGCTTCGCCGTACTCGGTCTGGTAGGCCTCGCTCAGCACATCGGCGGGCAGCTTGCCTTGCTTGCGGAACAGGATCAGCGGCTTGTTCAGTTGGTGGGCGATGATCGAGCCGATCAGGAAGCCTCGCGCATCCATGGCACCAATGTGGCTGAACTCGGCCTCGACATAGCGCTCGATGAACTGGTCGGCCACATAGCGCAGCCCGCGCGGCGACTGGAACAGCGGGGTGATGTCGCGGAAGATCACGCCCGGCTTGGGGAAGTCCACTACCGGGCGGATCAGGGCTTTGAGGTCGAAGGCGTCGCTGTGCATTGTTGCGGGTATCCTGGGAAAACGAATGCCCAAGTATACCTGCTAAACGCCGCCTCAGGCCTCCATCGCACCGCCGGCCAGCGCGCACAGCTGGATCGGGTCGAGGATATGCACTTCCTTGCCTTCGGCGCGGATCAGGCCGTTCTGCTGGAAGCGGGTGAACACCCGCGACACGGTTTCCACGGCCAGGCCAAGGTAATTGCCGATTTCGTTGCGCGACATGCTCAGGCGGAACTGGTTGGCTGAATAGCCGCGGGCGCGGAAGCGTGCCGACAGGTTGACCAGGAAGGTGGCGATGCGCTCGTCAGCGGTCTTTTTCGACAGCAGCAGCATCATTTGCTGGTCATCGCGGATTTCCCGGCTCATCACCCGCATCAGCTGGCGACGCAGCTGTGGCAGCTGCACCGACAGTTCGTCGAGGCGCTCGAAGGGGATTTCACACACCGAGGTGGTTTCCTGCGCCTGGGCCGACACCGGATAGGCCTCGGTGTCCATGCCCGACAGGCCGACCAGCTCGCTGGGCAGGTGGAAGCCGGTGATCTGCTCTTCGCCGCTGTCGCTGAGGCTGAAGGTTTTCAGGGCGCCGGAGCGTACCGCGTAGACCGAGCCGAAGTTGTCGCCCTGGCGGAACAGGAACTCGCCTTTTTTCAGCGGCCGTCCGCGCTTGACGATTTCGTCAAGTGCATCCATGTCTTCCAGGTTCAGCGACAGGGGCAGGCACAGGGGGGCCAGGCTGCAGTCCTTGCAATGGGCCTGGTTGTGTGGGCGCAGTTTGACTGGCTCGGACATATCTTTCGATCCTTGTGGGAAAGCACACATAAGACGTAAGGGTAACTCACGGCGTAGGGTGTAGGCCAGCGTACGCTGTCGTACAGCGCGCCGGCCAGGCCCTGGCGGCTATGCCGGGGCCTGCGCTGTGCCCATGGTGTGCCTGGCAAGGAAACTTGTCCATGCGGTTGAACGACTCGGTTCAGATGACCCGGGAAAAGCGCTGGCGATTGTGCAGGCCCAGGTAGGCGTCGAACACCATGCACACCGAGCGCGCCAGCAGGCGGCCGGCCGGCAGGATGCGTATGCCCTTGTCGTCCAGGCGGATCAGGCCGTCGCGCTGCAAGGTCAGCAGTTCAGGCCAGAGGTCGTTGAAGTAGCCGCGAAAATCGAGGGTGAAGGCTTGTTCGATCGGCTCGAAGTCCAGCTCGAAATGGCAGATCAGCTGCTGGATCACTGCCCGGCGCAAGCGGTCGTCGTGGTTGCAGATCAGGCCGCGCTGGGTTGCCAGCTGGGCGTTGGAAAGGCTGTCCTGGTAGGTGTTGAGGTCGCTGCTGTTCTGGCAGTACAGGTCACCGATCTGGCTGATCGCCGACACGCCCAGGCCGATCAGGTCGCAGTGCCCGTGGGTGGTATAGCCCTGGAAGTTGCGCTGCAGGGTGCCTTCTTCCTGGGCAATGGCCAGTTCGTCATCGGGCAGGGCGAAATGGTCCATGCCGATATAGCGATAGCCGGCTGCGGTCAGCTGGTCGATGGTGCTGTGCAGCATCTCCAGCTTGGCGGCCGCGCTGGGCAGGTCATTGTGGTCGATGCGCCGTTGCGGCATGAAGCGCTCGGGCAGGTGGGCGTAGTTGAATACCGACAGGCGGTCGGGTTGCAGGCGGATCACTTCTTCGACGGTGCGGGCGAAGCCTTCCGGGGTCTGCTTGGGCAGGCCGTAGATCAGGTCGAGGTTGACCGAGCGGAACTGCAGGGTACGTGCAGCCTCGATCAGGGTGCGGGTCTGTTCCAGGCTCTGCAGGCGGTTGACTGCGCGCTGCACGGCCGGGTCGAGGTCCTGCACGCCAAGGCTGACGCGGTTGAAGCCGAGTTCGCGCAGCAGGCCCATGGTCGACCAGTCAGCCTCGCGGGGGTCGATCTCGATGCCGTAGTCGCCGGAGTCGTCGTCCAGCAGGTGGAAATGCTGGCGCAGGGTGGCCATCAGCTGGCGCAGTTCCACATGGCTGAGGAAGGTCGGGGTGCCACCGCCGAAATGCAGCTGTTCGACCCGTTGTCTGGAGTCGAGGTGGCAGGCGATCAGCTGGATTTCCTGTTCCAGGCGCTGCAGATACGGCGCGGCACGGGCACGGTCCTTGGTGATGACTTTGTTACAGGCGCAGTAGTAACAAATGTTTGCACAGAACGGCACGTGCACGTACAGCGACAGCGGGCGCACGGCCCGACGGCTCTCGCGCAGGGCGTGGAGCAGGTCGAACGAGCCCACTTCGCTGTGCAGTTGCACGGCGGTCGGGTAAGAGGTGTAGCGTGGTCCGGCCAGGTCGTAGCGGCGGATCAGGTCGGTATCCCAACGTAGGTCGTCGAGCATGTGGGCGGTCCCCGGAAAGAGCAGCAATGCACCGGAGTCTAGGGTTGTCTGTAGGAATCTGTGTTGATTTGTATCAAGGGGAATTGGCGGTGAATGCCGAGGCCGCAAAGCGGCCCCCTTCAATGCCCCATCAGCCAATGCTGGTGCGGCCCAGGCAGGGTCCAGATGCCAAACAACATCACCAGCACTCCGCCAGCTACACGCACACTGCGTCGTTTCAACAAAGTGTTTACCCGTTCTGCCGCCAGCCCGGTCGCCAGCAGCACCGGCCAGGTCCCCACCCCGAATGCCAGCATCAACGCTGCGCTGTACCCGGCATTGCCCTGGCTGGCAGCCCACAGCAGGGTGCTGTACACCAGCCCGCACGGCAGCCACCCCCATAGTGCCCCGAGCAGCAGCGCGCGCGGTAAGCTGGACACCGGTAGCAAGCGCGATGCTATGGGCTGGATATGCCGCCACAACCCCCGGCCCAGCGCCTCGATGCGGGTCAGCCCGCTCCACCAGCCAGCCAGGTACAGCCCCATGACGATCAACAACAGCGCCGCCAGCACCCGCAACGCCAGGGCCGCAGGGCTGCTGGCCACGGCCCAGCCGGCCAGGCCCAGCAGCAGGCCGGCACAGCCATAACTGAGCACCCGGCCAAGGTTGTACGCCAGCAGCAGGCGCAGGCGCCGGCCGCGTTGCTCCGGGGGGATGGCCAGGGTCAGCGCGCCCATCAGGCCGCCACACATGCCCAGGCAGTGGCCGCCACCCAGCAGGCCGAGGATCAGTGCCGAGCCGAGCAGGGGAAGCAGGTCAGGCACGGGGTGGTGGTTCCTTGGCGCGGGCGGCCTGGCTGTCGTCAGGCGTCACCGCTGCCTGGTGGCGCGGGTCCTGGTCGTCGAACAGGATGCTGTGGGCCGGGCTTTCCAGGTCGTCGTACTGGCCGCTGTCCACTGCCCAGAAGAAGATGTACACGGCCACGCCGACCAGCAGCAGTGCCGCGGGGATCATGACATAGAGGGCGGGCATGATGGCTTTCTCCCAGGCAAGGACGCTTCATTGGTAGGCAGGCCCGGTGCCAGCGGCGCGCGGGTCAGGCGCATGGCATTCAGCACCACCACCAGCGAACTGATCGACATGCCGATGGCCGCCCATACCGGGGTGATCCAGCCGAGCGCGGCGAACGGCAACACCAGGCCATTATACAGCGTCGCCCACAACAGGTTCTGGAGGATGTTGCGGCGGGTGCGGCGGGCCAGCTCGAACGCCTGTACCAGCGCCGCCAGGCGGTTGGACAGCAGCACGGCATCGGCGCTGGTCTTGGCCAGGTCGGTGGCGCTGCCCATGGCAATGCTGATGTCGGCAGCGGCCAGCACCGGTACGTCGTTGACCCCGTCGCCCAGCATCAGCACCTTGCGCCCGGCCGCCTGCAGCGCCTTCAGCCGGTCCAGTTTGTCGTCCGGGCGCAGGCCGCCGATGGCCTGGTCGATGCCCAGCTGGGCGGCCACCTCGGCAACCATCGGCGAGCTGTCACCGGACAGCAGCAGCGTGCGCCAGCCGCGGGCCTTGCAAGCGGCCAGCAGGGCAGGCGCGTCGTCGCGCAGGCGGTCGTCCAGGCCGAACCAGGCCAGCGGCCCGTGGCGGTCGCCCAGCAGCAGCCACTGGCCGCGCGGTTCCGGCACCGCGGGGGGCGCAGCGCCGCTCAGGGCGCAGACGAAGGTGGCTTGGCCAATGCGCAGCAGCTGGCCTGCCACCTGGCCTTCCAGGCCCAGGCCCGGCACGCTCTGTACATCGTCGGCAGGGCTGGCGCTGCGGCCGAAGGCACGCGCGATGGGGTGTTCCGAGCGGTTTTCCAGGGCTGCGGCCAGGGCCAGGCAGCGGTCGGCCGGCAGGTTGCCGAGCGGGCGGATGCTGCGCAAGGTCAGGCGGCCTTCGGTCAATGTGCCGGTCTTGTCGAACACCACCGTGTCGATCTGGTTAAGGCCTTCCAGCACATGGCCACGGGTAACCAGCAGGCCAAGCTTGTGCAAGGTGCCGGTGGCGGCGGTCAGGGCCGTCGGCGTGGCCAGGGACAGTGCGCAAGGGCAGGTCGCTACCAGCATGGCCAGCACGATCCAGAACGCCCGCGTCGGGTCCAGGTGCCACCACCACAGGCCGATGGCCAGGGCGGCCAGCAACGAGCACAGCAGGAACCACTGCGAGGCGCGGTCGGCGATTTCGGCCAGGCGCGGTTTCTCGGTCTGGGCTCGCTCCAGCAGGCGAACGATGGCGGATAGCCGCGAATCGGCGCCCAGCGCTTCGACTTGCACATTCAGGGTGCTTTCGACATTCAGCGTGCCGCCGGTGACGCGTTCGCCGGCCCGGCGGGGTTGCGGCAGGTATTCGCCGGTGAGCAGCGATTCATCGATGCTGGAGCGGCCATCGACAATGCAGCCGTCGGCAGGAATCACCGCGCCTGGCAGCACCTGCACCCGGTCGCCGCGCTGCAGCTCGCTGAGCAGGATGCGCTCGGTGTGGCCGTGGGCATCCAGGCGCAGGCATGAGGCGGGCAGCAGGTTGACCAGTTGTGCAGTGGCCGCGGCCGTGCGTTCGCGGGCACGGCGCTCCAGGTAGCGACCGGTGAGCAGGAACAGGGCGAACATGCCCACGGTGTCGAAATACAGCTCGCCACTGCCGGTGATGGCGGTCCAGATGCCGGCGGCGAAGGCCAGGCCAATGGCCAGCGACACCGAAACGTCCATGGTCAGGTGACGGGTACGCAAGTCCCGCGCGGCGCCCTTGAACAACGGCGCGCAGCTGTAGAAGACGATGGGGATGGTGAGAAACAGCGCCACCCACCTGAGGATGGTGTGCAGCTCGGGCGACAGGTCGATGTTGAATTCCGGCCAGGTGGCCATGGTTGCCATCATTGCCTGGAACCACAGCAGCCCGGCCACGCCCAGGCGGCGCAGGGCACTGCGGTTTTCGCGCGCCAGCTGCTCGGCGGCCTGGTCGGGCTGGTAGGGGTGGGCGGCATAGCCGATCTGGCGCAGCTCGGCGAGCAGGCGCGACAGCGGCTGTTGCCTGTCGTCCCAGTTCAGCAGCAGCCGGTGGTTGGACAGGTTCAGGCGTGCCTCGGCGACGCCGGGCAGGTTGCGCAGGTGCTTCTCGATCAGCCAGCCGCAGGCAGCGCAGCTGATGCCTTCGACCAGCAGGGTGGCTTCGGCCAGCCCGTCCTGGTGGCGGACGAAGCGCTGCTGCACGTCGTTGCGATCGTACAGGGCCAGTTCGTCCTGCAGTTGCCTGGGCAAGGCCTCGGGGTTGGCGCTGGTATCGCTGCGGTGCTGGTAATAGTGCTCCAGGCCACCGGCGACGATCGATTCGGCCACTGCCTGGCAGCCGGGGCAACAGAACTGCCGGGGTTCGCCCAGCACCACGGCGCTGAAGCGGCTGCCGGCGGGTACGGGCAGGGCGCAGTGGTAGCAGGGGGTGGGTTGGGTCATAAGGCAAGCACTGCTCAGGCACATAGGAAACCCTGTGGGAGCGGGCATGCCCGCGAAAGCGTCAGGCCTGAAAACACCTTTGCCTGAGCTGTCGCATTCGCGGGCATGCCCGCTCCCACAGGGAGTTGCGGTGTCGCTACTGCTGGTGCTCGGCACCTTGCAAAGCTTCATCACCCAGTTGCAAGGTCACACCATGCTCGACCTTCTCTTCCTCGAACAAGCGCCACACCTGGCCACCTTCGCTACCCAGCAGCTCGACGAAGCGGCGCCCGTCGACCTTGTCTTCCAGCTGCCCCACATAGCGCCCGCTTTCGGCGCGGCTCAGCAGTACCTTGCGGTCCTTCTCCGGCTGGGTCGGCGAAATCAGGTTCAGTTCCAGGCCCTGCGGGTCGCTGTTGCCGCTCAGGCGCACCTCCACTTCGCCGGTCAGCTCGTCGAGGTGCACACTGGCCTTCAGGCCCAGCTTTTGCGCCAGCAGTTCACGGTCCAGCGAGCGGTTGATGCCCTTGCCGGCTTCGTAGTAGTTGTCGTTGACCAGGTTGTCCGGGTTGCGTACGGCGATGCTGACCATGCTCAGGCTCAGGCACACCGAGGTGGCCAGGATGCCGATGATGATCCAGGGCCAGAGGTGCTTGTACCAGGGGCTGGCGGCGGTGGCAGGCATTGTCGGTTATCTCTCTCAGCGGATCTGTGGGCCGATGAAGCGGCTCTTGGCTTCAACCTGGGCGTCGCTGTCATCGGCGCTCTTGAGGATGAAGGTAACTTCGTTGGTGGTCGAGGGCAGTTTCTCGGGGGCGACCGACAGTTGCACCGGCAGGCTGACGATATCACCGGCCGCCACGCGGATCTCGCGCTGGCCCTCGAGCCTGAGGTCCGGCAGGCCGGCGGCGTCCAGCACGTACACATGGTCGCGCTGGTCCTTGTTCATCACCTTCAGGCTGTACACGTTCTCGATCCGGCCTTGGGCGTTCTCGCGGTACAGCACGCGGTCCTTGCTGACATCGAAACCGACCAGCGAACGGGTAGCGAAGGCGGTGGCCAGGCCGACGATCATCACCACCAGTACCAACGCGTAGCCGATCAGGCGTGGGCGCAGCAGGTGGGTCTTCTGCCCGGACAGGTTGTGTTCGGTGGTGTAGCTGATCAGCCCGCGCGGGTAGTTCATCTTGTCCATGATGTTGTCGCAGGCATCGATGCAGGCGGCGCAGCCGATGCACTCGATCTGCAGGCCGTCACGGATGTCGATGCCGGTGGGGCAGACCTGTACGCACATGGTGCAGTCGATGCAGTCGCCCAGGCCGTGGGCCTTGTAGTCGAGGTCCTTCTTGCGCGGGCCACGGGTTTCGCCACGGCGCGGGTCGTAGGACACGATCAGCGTGTCCTTGTCGAACATCACGCTCTGGAAGCGCGCATAGGGGCACATGTACACGCACACCTGTTCACGCAGCCAGCCGGCATTGCCATAGGTGGCGAGGGTGAAGAAGCCGACCCAGAAGTAGGCCCAGCCGTCGGCCTGGCCAGTGAAGAATTCGATGACCAGTTCGCGGATCGGCGAGAAATAACCGACGAAGGTCATGCCGGTGACGAAACCGATCAGCAGCCACAGGCTGTGCTTGGCGAACTTGCGCAGGAACTTGTTGCCGCTCATGGGCGCCTTGTCCAGCTTCATGCGCTGGTTGCGGTCGCCCTCGGTGACTTTTTCGCACCACATGAAAATCCAGGTCCACACGCTTTGCGGGCAGGTGTAGCCGCACCACACGCGGCCGGCGAACACGGTGATGAAGAACAGGCCGAAGGCGGCGACGATGAGGATGCCCGAGAGCAGGATGAAGTCCTGCGGCCAGATGGTGGCACCGAAGATGTAGAACTTGCGCTCGGGCAGGTTCCACCACACGGCCTGGTGGCCGCCCCAGTTCAGCCAGACGGTACCGAAGTAGAGCAGGAACAGCACGGCACCGCCGACCATGCGCAGGCGCCGGAACAGGCCGGTGAAGGCACGGGTGTAGATCTTCTCGCGGGAGGCGTAGAGGTCGACGGAGTCCTTGCCCTTGCTGGCAGGCGGGGTGACATCATGTACCGGAATCTGCTTGCTCATCATCAAGTCCCACGGCAGTGGAGAAACGCCGCGGCCAGTGCGTGCCGGCCGCAGTCTGGCGCAATCTGCTAGCGCTCTGCGGCCCATGATACGCCGCTGATGGCAGTATGGGGTCGCACTGCGACCTTTAGTCGCGTTGGGTTCGTGACGTGAATCGTGTTATGGCGGGTGTCAATTGATCCAGGTCATTTTCCTGCGAGAAATGCTGTGCCTTTGCCTGCCTCTTCGCGGGCTTGCCCGCTCCCACAGGTTCCTCACCAGTCTTGAGGTGGGTGTAGTCCCTGTGGGAGCGGGCGCGCCCGCGAAGAGGCCGGGCCTGCTTACTCGGCCTTGGCCGGCTCCGCCTGCTGCGACAGGCTGTACACATACGCAGCCAGCAAGTGCACCTTGTCATTGCCCTGCAGCTGCTGCTGGGCCGGCATCTGCCCCTGGCGGCCATAGCGAATGGTCTGCTGCAACTGAGCGAAGCTCGAGCCGTAGATGAACGCCTGCGGGTGAGTCAGGTTCGGCGCGCCCATGGCAGGGGTGCCTTTGCCTTCCGGCCCGTGGCAGGCCACACAGTTGGCGGCGAAGATCTTCTGCCCGTTCTCGACATCGGCCTTCGCGCCTTCCGGCAGGCTGCGGCCATCCAGCTTGCTGACCACGAACGCCGCCACGTCAGCCACGCCCTGGTCGCCGATCACCTCGGCCCAGGCCGGCATCACGCCGTGGCGGCCGCCCATGATGGTGGTCTTGATGGTGTCCGGCTCGCCGCCCCAGCGCCAGTCGTTGTCGGTCAGGTTGGGGAAGCCGAAGGCACCCTTGGCGTCGGAGCCGTGGCATACCGAGCAGTTGGAGGCGAACAGCCGCGCGCCCATTTTCAGCGCTTGCGGGTCCTTGGCCACTTCCTCGATGGGCATGGCGGCGAACTTGGCGAAGATCGGCCCGAAGCGGGCGTCGGCCTTGGCCATTTCCTTTTCCCATTCGTGCACCCCCGTCCAGCCTGGCTGGCCGTTGGAAAACTCGGTCTGCTTGTCGTTGTCCAGGTACGAGTAGCCCGGCAGCACGCCTTTCCAGTTACCCAGGCCGGGGTACAGCACCAGGTAGCCGAGGGCGAAGACGATGGTGCCGACGAACAGCCAGAACCACCATTTCGGCAGCGGGTTGTCGTATTCCTCGATGCCATCGAACGCATGCCCGACGGTTTCATCGGTAACCTCTTCGCGCTGGCCCTTGCGGGTCGACAGCAGCAGCCAGGTCAACGAGAAGATGGTGCCCAGGGTCAGGACGGTAACGTACAGACTCCAGAAGGTTGTCATTGTTGTTTGCTCCCAGAAGCTTTTGCTTGCTCGACGTGCCGGCTGGCCTCGGGGTCATCCGCGAAGGGCAGTTGGGTCGCTTCGTCGAAGTCCTTTTTCCGCCGCGGGCTGAACACCCACAGCGCCAGGCCCACGAACGCCACCATCACCACGACGGTGCCCAGGCCGCGAATCATCCCGATATCCATCAGCGTCACCGTTTGCTCTTGATGATGGTGCCAAGACCCTGCAGGTACGCGACGAGGGCGTCCATTTCGGTCTTGCCCTTGACCGCGTCGCGGGCCCCGGCGATGTCGGCGTCGCTGTACGGCACGCCGAGGGTGCGCAGCACTTCCATCTTCTTCGCGGTGTCCTTGCCGTCGAGCTTGTGCTCGACCAGCCACGGGTAGGACGGCATCTTCGATTCCGGTACCACGTTGCGCGGGTTGTACAGGTGCGCGCGGTGCCAGTCATCCGAGTAGCGGCCACCGACCCGGGCCAGGTCCGGCCCGGTACGCTTGGAACCCCACAGGAACGGGTGGTCCCAGACGCTTTCACCGGCCACCGAGTAGTGGCCGTAGCGCTCGGTTTCGGCGCGGAACGGGCGGATCATCTGCGAGTGGCAGCCCACGCAGCCTTCGCGGATGTAGATGTCGCGGCCTTCAAGCTCCAGCGCGGTGCGCGGCTTCATGCCTTCGACGGGTTTGTTGGTGACGTCCTGGAAAAACAGCGGGACGATCTGGGTCAGGCCACCGACGCTCACGGCGATGACCATGAAGAAGGCCAGCAGGCCTATGTTCTTCTCGACGGCTTCATGCTTCATCAGTGCGCTCCCACGACGACGATCTTGGCGGCTTCCTCTGCCTGTGCCGGGTTGGCGGCACGGACGGTACGCAGCACGTTGTAGGCCATCAGCAGCATGCCGCTGGCGAAGAACGCACCGCCCAGGGCGCGGACGATATAGCCAGGGTGGCTGGCCTGCAGGGCTTCGACGAAGGAGTAGGTGAGGGTGCCGTCATCGTTGATGGCGCGCCACATCAGGCCCTGGGTAATGCCGTTGACCCACATCGAGGCGATGTACAGCACGGTACCGATGGTTGCCAGCCAGAAGTGCGCGTTGATCAGGCCGACGCTGTGCATCTGCTCGCGGCCATACAGGCGCGGGATCATGTGGTAGACGGCACCGATCGAGATCATCGCCACCCAGCCGAGGGCGCCGGCGTGCACGTGGCCGATGGTCCAGTCGGTGTAGTGCGACAGCGAGTTCACGGTCTTGATGGCCATCATCGGGCCTTCGAAGGTGGACATGCCGTAGAACGCCAGCGACACCACCAGGAAGCGCAGGATCGGGTCGGTGCGCAGTTTGTGCCAGGCACCGGAGAGGGTCATCATGCCGTTGATCATGCCACCCCAGCTCGGCGCCAGCAGGATGATCGACATGACCATGCCCAGCGACTGCGCCCAGTCGGGCAGGGCGGTGTAGTGCAGGTGGTGCGGGCCGGCCCAGATGTACAGGGTGATCAGCGCCCAGAAGTGCACGATCGACAGGCGATACGAGTAGATCGGCCGCTCGGCCTGCTTGGGCACGAAGTAGTACATCATGCCGAGGAAGCCGGTGGTGAGGAAGAAGCCCACTGCGTTGTGGCCGTACCACCACTGGATCATCGCATCGGTGGCCCCGGAGTAGGCCGAGTACGACTTGAACAGGCTCACCGGCAGCGAGATGTGGTTGACGATGTGCAGCATCGCGGTGACCACGATGAAGGCGCCGTAGAACCAGTTGCCGACATAGATGTGCTTGGTCTTGCGCTTGACGATGGTGCCGAAGAACACCAGCCCGTAGGTGACCCAGACGATGGCCAGCAGGATTGCCAGTGGCCATTCGAGTTCGGCGTATTCCTTGGTGGTGGTGTAGCCCATCGGCAGGGTGATCAGTGCACCGACGATCACCGCCTGCCAACCCCAGAAGGTGAAGGCGGCCATGCTGTCGGAGATCAGCCGGGTCTGGCAGGTGCGTTGCACCACGTAGTAGCTGGTGCCGAACAGCGCACAGCCCCCGAAGGCGAAGATCACCAGGTTGGTATGCAGCGGGCGCAGGCGACCGAAGCTGGTCCAGGGCAGGTCCAGGTTCAGTTGCGGCCACACCAGCTGCGAGGCGATGAAGACGCCGAGGCCCATGCCAAGGATCCCCCAGACCACCGTCATGATGGCGAACTGGCGGACGACCTTGTAGTTATAAGCAGTCGGACTGATTGCTGTGCTCATTGCTAAGGTTCCACGGTTTTGATGTTCTTGTTGGTCGAAAATCGGCGCCAGTATTGATAACCACCGTGGTTACCGCAACGCAACTTTGGTACGCCGACCCGTGCCCGAGCCCGTCAACTGATGTCCCGCAGTAATCGGGCCTGATCGATTGTACACAAATAAATATTTGTAATGTGTACCGTTTTTCATATTTTTCTGATCGATCGGTCAGGCTTTTATCGGGGCGGCGACAGGCCGTGCGCCGCGTCTGCTTCGGTGCTTTCGCAGCGAAGCCCACTGAGGCAACAAGCTTAGTTCTGTTCGGAGGGGGTGCAAGGGAGGGGGAGGGGGAGGGCGGGGATGGGCCAGGGAGCGGAGATTGGTTTGATTTTGTGGGGAGGCAGATATCGAGCGCCGCCTGCGCGGCGCTCGATCTCACAGACGCCGGATTTCTCCCGGCAGACTCACTTGGCCGTCACGGCTTCGCCAGCAGCATCCTGCGACAGGCTATAGACATAGGCCGCCAACAGGTGCACCTTGTCGTTGCCCTGGATCTCGGCCTGCGCCGGCATCTGACCCTGGCGACCATAACGAATGGTCTGCTGCAACTGGGCAAAGCTCGACCCGTAGATGAATGCTTGCGGGTGGGTCAGGTCTGGCGCACCCATGGCCGGTGTGCCCTTGCCTTCAGGGCCGTGGCAAGCCACGCAGTTGGCGGCGAAGATGGCCTTGCCCTTGGCCGCATCGGCCTTGGTCCCTTCCGGCAGGCTGCGCTGACCGAGATCGCCCAGCACGAACGCAGCCACATCCGCCACGCCCTGTTCGCCGATCACCTCGGCCCAGGCCGGCATCACGCCGTGGCGGCCGTTCATGATCGAAGCCTTGATGGTTTCCGCGTCGCCACCCCAGCGCCAGTACTGGTCGGTGAGGTTGGGGAAACCATAGGCGCCCTTGGCATCCGAGCCATGGCACACCGAGCAGTTGGAAGCGAACAGGCGGCTGCCCATTTTCAGCGCTTGAGGGTCCTTGGCGACTTCCTCTACCGGCATGGCTGCGTACTTGGCGAAGATCGGGCCGAACCTGGCGTCGGCCTTTTCCATCTCCTTCTGCCACTCGTTGGCACCCGTCCAGCCATTTTCGTAGCCGGGCAGGACGCCTTTCCAGTTGCCCAGGCCTGGGTACAGCACCAGATAGCCGGCGCCGAATACCAGGGTGCCGACGAACAGCCAGAACCACCACTTGGGCAGCGGGTTGTCGTACTCCTCGATGCCGTCGAAGCTGTGGCCCATGGTCTGGTCGGTGGTGCTGTTGCTCTGCCCCTTGCGGGTGCCGAGCAGCAGCCAGGCCAGGCCGATCAGGCTGCCGATGGTCAGTACGCTGATGTAGGTACTCCAGAAGGTGGTCATTGCCCATTGCTCCTTACAGCAGGTTCCTGCCCGGCAGCGGGCAGGCGGTCGTCGACGAAGGGCAGTAGCCGCGCTTCGGCGAAATCACGGTCGCGGCGGCGGTTGAATACCCACAGGGTGAGGCCGATGAAGGCGATCATCACCACCAGGGTGCCCAGGCCGCGGATCATGCCGATGTCCAGTTCCATCGCGCTCACCTCTTGTTCTTGATCGCGGTGCCGAGCACCTGCAGGTAGGCGACCAGGGCGTCCATCTCGGTCTTGCCCTTGACCGCGTCGCGGGCCGCGGCGATGTCCTCGTCGCTATACGGCACGCCGAGGGTGCGCAGGGTGCGCATCTTGGTGTCGGTGTGGCTGTTGTCGACCGGCTGCGCCACCAGCCACGGATACGCCGGCATCTTCGACTCCGGCACCACGTTGCGCGGGTTGTACAGGTGGGCGCGGTGCCAGTCGTCCGAGTAGCGGCCGCCGACCCGGGCCAGGTCCGGCCCGGTACGCTTGGAGCCCCACAGGAACGGGTGGTCCCAGACGCTTTCACCGGCCACCGAGTAGTGGCCGTAGCGCTCGGTTTCGGCGCGGAACGGGCGGATCATCTGCGAGTGGCAGCCCACGCAGCCTTCGCGGATGTAGATGTCGCGGCCTTCCAGTTGCAGCGCGGTGTAGGGTTTCATGCCTTCCACCGGTTTGTTGGTGACGTCCTGGAAGAACAGCGGGACGATCTGGGTCAGGCCGCCGATACTGACGGCGAACACCATCAGCAGGGCCAGCAGGCCGACGTTTTTCTCGATGACTTCATGTTTCATCAGGCAGGTCTCCTCAAGCCAGCTGGGCGTTCGCAGGGGCGACATCGAGCGCCGGCGAACGCACGGTGCGCCAGGTGTTCCAGGCCATCAGGAACATGCCGCTGAGGAAGATCGCACCGCCGACGAAGCGCACGATGAAGCCTGGGTGGCTGGCCACCAGGGTTTCCACGAACGAGTAGGTGAGCGTGCCGTCGCTGTTGACCGCGCGCCACATCAGGCCCTGGGCGATACCGTTGACCCACATCGAGGCGATGTACAGCACGGTGCCGATGGTGGCCAGCCAGAAGTGCGCGTTGATCAGGCCGATGCTGTGCATGCGCTCCTTGCCGAACACTTTCGGGATGGTGTGGTACAGGGCACCGATCGAGATCATCGCCACCCAGCCGAGGGCGCCGGCGTGTACATGGCCGATGGTCCAGTCGGTGTAGTGGGACAGGGCGTTGACCGTCTTGATGGCCATCATCGGGCCTTCGAAGGTGGACATGCCGTAGAACGCCAGCGACACCACCAGGAAGCGCAGGATCGGGTCGCTGCGCAGTTTGTGCCAGGCGCCGGAGAGGGTCATCATGCCGTTGATCATGCCGCCCCAGCTCGGTGCCAGCAGGATCAGCGACATCACCATGCCCAGCGACTGCGCCCAGTCGGGCAGGGCGGTGTAGTGCAGGTGGTGCGGGCCGGCCCAGATGTACAGGGTGATCAGCGCCCAGAAGTGCACGATCGACAGGCGATAGGAGTACACCGGGCGTTCGGCCTGCTTGGGCACGTAGTAGTACATCATGCCGAGGAAGCCGGCAGTGAGGAAGAAGCCCACCGCGTTGTGGCCATACCACCATTGCACCATGGCGTCGGTGGCACCGGCGTAGACCGAGTAGGATTTGGTCAGGCTGACCGGCAGCTCGAGGTTGTTGACCACGTGCAGCATCGCCACGGTCAGGATGAAGCCGCCGAAGAACCAGTTACCGACGTAGATGTGCTTGGTGGTGCGCTTCATCAGCGTGCCGAAGAACACGATGGCGTAGCTCACCCAGACGATGGTGATCAGGATGTCGATCGGCCATTCCAGTTCGGCGTATTCCTTGGAAGTGGTGTAGCCCAGCGGCAGGCTGATGGCCGCCAGCAGAATCACCAGTTGCCAGCCCCAGAAGGTGAACGCGGCCAGGCCCGGTGCGAACAGGGTGGTCTGGCAGGTGCGTTGCACCGAATAATAGGAGGTGGCGAACAGCGCGCAGCCGCCGAAAGCGAAGATCACCGCATTGGTATGCAGGGGGCGCAGGCGGCCGAAGCTGGTCCAGGGCAGGTCGAAGTTGAGGGAAGGCCAGGCGAGCTGGGCGGCGATGAAGACGCCGAGCCCCATCCCGACGATTCCCCACACCACCGTCATGATGGCGAATTGGCGGACCACCTTGTAGTTATAGGCGGTACTGCTGGTTGTGTTCATGTATGGGTTCCCATCCACGGTTATTTGGCAGGCTTTACAGCGAGGCAAGCATGATTAATGGGCAAAGTGCCGGTATTGACGGGGATCAATGGGCGAAGGTCGCAAATGTCCCAGGCTTGCGCTGCGATCCGCCGCAGCTACAGGGCCGTGGCGGTTACAAGGGCTGCCTGATCCTGGCCCATGGCGCGGGGGCGCCAATGGACAGCGGGTTCATGAATGAAATGGCGCAAAGGCTGGCGGCGCTTGGGGTCGCGGTGGTGCGCTTCGAGTTCCCGTACATGGCCGAGCGCAGGCTAGGGGGTGGCAAGCGGCCGCCGAACCCGCAGAAGGTGTTGCTCGAATGCTGGCGCGAGGTGTACCGGCAGGTGCGACCTTTGGTCACGGGCAAGCTGGCGGTGGGTGGCAAGTCCATGGGCGGGCGCATGGCCAGCCTGGTGGCCGATGAACTGGAAGCGGATGCACTGGTGTGCCTGGGGTATCCGTTCTACGCGGTGGGCAAAGCGGAAAAGCCACGGGTCGAGCATTTGGCCGATTTGCAGACGCCGACGTTGATCATGCAGGGCGAGCGGGATGCGCTGGGTAACCGTGAGGCGGTGGCAGGGTATGCGTTGTCGCCGGCGATCGAGGTGAGCTGGTTGGTGGCGGGGGACCATGACCTGAAGCCGCTGAAGGCCTCGGGGTTCAGCCATGAGCAGCATTTGCAGGCGGCGGCTGAGAAGGTTGCAGCATTCCTGAAGGATTAGTGCTGGATTCTTCGCGGGCTTGCCCGCTCCCACAGGTACTGCACAGGCCCGCAAGCTTGTAGCGAACCTGTGGGAGCGGGCAAGCCCGCGAAGAGGCCGGGTCAGGCTACCGCTTAGTCGCGGTACTCGCAAAGGTAGGCGGTATCCACCTTCACCTGCAGCTGGAACTTGCTGTCGGCCGGCACGTTGAATTTGTCGCCGGCCTTGAAGGTTTCCCAGTTGTCGCTGCCTGGCAGCTTCACGATCAGGGCACCCGACACCACGTGCATGATCTCGCGCTTGGCAGTACCGAACTCGTATTCGCCCGGGGCCATCACACCGACAGTGGCCGGGCCTTCTTCGCCGGCAAAAGCGATCGACTTGACGGTGCCGTTGAAGTACTCGTTGACCTTGAACATGGGCGACTCCTGAAAAGGGGATGGAAAAGGGCTGGCCAGTATGCCCAAGCCCTCAGGCCCCGTCATCTGCTTTCAGGTGCCGTTGGCAGGCAGGGTCAAGGGCAGCAGCCGTGCAGTATTGCGTGCATCTTCCAGAGCCCGGTGTTGCTGCCCGCAAAAGTGCATGCCGGCCAGTTGCAGGGCACCGTTCAGGCCGGTTGGGCGCTGCAGGTGGCGGGCCTTGGCGAAGCGCTGCTTGAGGTTGATGTGCGGCAGGGTCCGCAGCAGGCTGTCCAGCCCGTGCAACTGCCATTCCTGATGCAACTGCTGGCGGTCGTAGTCACCCCAGCTGACCCAGGCCTGAAGCTGCCCACGGTGGTGCCCGAGCCAACGCTCGAAGCTTGCCCACACCTCGTGGAAGGGGGCCGCACTGTCTACCTCGGCCTGGCTGATGTGGGTCAGTTCGCGGCAGAACGGGGTCAGCTGCGGCCGACGCCGGGGCTTGACGAAGCACTGGAAGTGGTCGACTTCGCGGCCTTCGCGGGTAACCAGGCTTGCGCCAATTTCAATGACTTCCATCTCTGTGACCGGCCACCCACCCTTGTCGGTGGTGGCTTCCAGGTCGATCACCAACCACTGGCCCATACCAGGCTCCCTTGCAGATCCTGCTAGAGCGTAGCCAATCTGTGGGCATCCGGCACCACTGGCAATCTGCCCCCCGGGTTTGGCACAAGGGCAGCGCAACCGGCAGTTGTGTCCGACCGGGAAAACGCCTAGCTTAAGCGCACCCAGGCATGAACCGTATGAGTGTCCGTCTTGATTCCAACGTCAGGCCGCAAGGCCTTGTCTACCCTGTTGTTGCTGGCCCTGTCCTGGCTGGTGGCGCCTGCCTGGGCGGTTGACGCCATTGAGGTCAAGGTCGGCGCGGCACACTTCCCGCCCTATACGGTGCGCCCCGAAAAGGGTGCCGACACGGGCCTGCTGCCGCAGCTGGTCGATGCGCTGAACCGTGCGCAGCAACAGTACCGTTTCATCCTGGTGCCCACTTCCATCCAGCGGCGTTTTGGGGATTTCCAGCAAGGCCGCACCGACATGGCCATTTTCGAGAACCCGGAATGGGGCTGGCAGCAGATTGCCCATCAGACGGTGGACATGGGCCTGGAAGATGCCGAGGTATTCGTCGCCCGTCAGGTCAACGGCCGTGATCCGCATTACTTCGACAACCTGAGCGGCAAGCGCCTGGCACTGTTCAATGGCTATCACTATGCGTTCGCCGGCTTCAATTCGGACCCGGAGTACCTGCGCAAGACCTACAACGCGACCCTGACCTATTCCCACGACAGCAACCTGCTCATGGTGCAAGCCGGGCGTGCAGACATCGCCCTGGTCACGCGTTCCTACTTCAGTGATTTCCTCGCGCGCAACCCGGCCAGCCGCGAGCAACTGGTGCCCTCGCAGCGCATTGATCAGCTTTACCACCACTACGCCTTGCTGCGCCCGGGTGCGCCGATCGATGAACAAGCATTCGCGGCGCTGCTGCGCGGCCTGCGCGACAGCGGCGCGCTGGCGCGCATCTTCGAGCCCTACCGCATTGCGGTGGTGCCGACACGAAACTAAATTCCTGCCAGGCGGCAACGTTTTCAGCAGTGAGCCTTTTTCTTCATTGCCGTGAGCCAAGCCCATGCCGTTCGATGTTGCTTCGCAGCCCCTGTCAGCGCCGCGCTGGCGCAGCCTCAGTGCCGAGGAGGGCGACCACTGGCTGAGCCTGTCCCTCGAAGGCCGCCCGTTGATCCAGTTGCGCCTGGAGGCGGGTGCCAGCTTGCACCTCCACCTCGAGCGCCTGTGCCCCGAGCGCCCCTGCCAGGCCTTGTGGGCCGCCTGCTACTGGTTGTTGTCCCGCGACAGCGCTTGCCAGCGTCTGGTCTGGCACTTGCCGGAGGTGCCGGCGCAGGCGTTGCTCAGTGGCCTGCTGCTGAACGCTGAGCAACCAGGCCAGTACCTGTGCGAGCGGGCGCTGTTCTGGCAGTTGCCACAGCCCTGGCTGGGCGAGTCGGGCCATTCGGCCTATCCACAGCAGATGCAGCTCAGCAACGGCAAGCGTCACCCGCGCCGCGCACCCAAGCCGCGCGGCGAAGTGTACCGGCGTTTCGATGCGCGCCTGGGTAGCTGGGTGTCGCTGCGCACGCTGGAGATCGAGACAGACCTGGAGCGCTTCAACCGCTGGCAGAACAACCCGCGGGTGGAAGCGTTCTGGCAGGAGGCTGGCACCCTGGCGCAGCACCGCGAGTACCTCGGCAAGCTCCAGGCCGACCCGCATACCCTGCCGCTGATCGGCTGCTTCGATGATGAGCCGTTTGCCTACTTCGAGGCCTACTGGGCCAAGGAGGACCGCATCGCACCGTTCTACCCGGCCGATGACTACGACCGGGGTATCCACATGCTGGTGGGCGAGCAGCACCATCGCGGGCCGCACAAGGTGGCCAGCTGGCTATCGGCGCTGGTGCATTACCTGTTTCTCGACGACCCGCGTACCCAGCGGGTGGTGGCCGAGCCGCGCGCCGACAATGGCAAGATGATCGGCTACCTGCACGATCAATGCTTCCACTGCGACAAGGAGTTCGACTTCCCGCACAAACGGGCGGCATTGATGATTCTCGGCCGGGAGCGGTTTTTCGATCGCTGTGAACTGGTCTGAGGGCCGGGGGAGGACGGTGCGGCCCGGTAGCTGCGGTTTTCCCGCGAAGCGCGCGACGCGGTCGCCTGGCCCCGGCTACGCCGGTGTTCGCGGGTGAGCCCCCTCCCACATGCCCTCGGCAGCCTTGAGGGTTCAGGCCTGGCGACCGGCCATCTTGCGGCAGTGCACCAGTGCATCGCGGATCATGAAGTTGACCAGCGTCGGCGACACTCCCAGTTCCTTGGCAATGTCCTTCTGCGGCACGCCATGCAGGCGGTACATCTCGAACGCATAGCGGGTGCGTTGCGGCAGCTGGTTCAACGCCTCGGCAATGTCATCCAGCGCGGCCAGGTTGATGTGGGTGGCCTCGGGCGAGGCATTCTGCATCACCACATTCAGGCCTTCCTCCTCGCTGCCGGAGTACTTCAGCTCCATCGCCTGCTTGCGGTAGTGGTCGATGGCCAGGTTGCGCACGATCTGGAACAGGTAGCTCAACTGCGCCTTGAACGACGAGGTGATCTGCGGGGCGGCGCTGAGCCTGAAGAAGGCATCCTGCACCACATCTTCGGCGCGCGAGCGGCAGCCGGTAATGCGTGCGGCAATCTTGACCAGGATGCTGCGGTTGTCGACGAAAGCCTGCAGTAATGGTGAATCGCACTTACTTGTGGATAGTTGTTCCGCCATGGAAATCACCTTGTCACAGAGGGGAAAGGACGCTTCCTGATGTGGGAAGTTTCCTACGACGTGCGACAACCTATTCATAGTGATAATGATTGTCAAATGAGAAATGTAATTATTACGACAGGGTTGTGGTTTCGGGAGGTATGCCTTGGGAGGTGTGGCGCCTGGAAGATCGAGCGCCACCCCTGGCAAGCCAGGCCCCGCTAATTTCTCCCCCTGCCCATACGTTCCCCTGTGTACATCCGGCCGCCGTACGCTGCTCGCCGACGTTCACGCAGCAGCCGGCCCGCCCCCACCAGACACTGGCAGGAACACCCCATGACGGACGCCTTCGAACTCCCGCTCTCGCTGGCCCAGGCCCTGGCCCAACGCGCCGCACAGACCCCGGACCGGATCGCCTTGCGCTTCCTGGCCGACGCTCCCGGCGAACAGGCGGTGCTCAGCTACCGCGAACTGGACCAACGTGCGCGCACCATCGCCGCGGCGTTGCAGGCACGGGTCGGTTTCGGTGAGCGTGCGGTGCTGTTGTTCCCCAGTGGGCCGGACTACGTGGCGGCGTTCTTCGGCTGCCTGTATGCGGGCGTCATCGCGGTGCCTGCCTACCCGCCGGAGTCGGCGCGCCAGCACCACCAGCAACGCCTGCTGTCGATCATCGACGACGCCGAACCGCGCCTGCTGCTGACCGTGGCGGCGCTGCAAGATAGCCTGCAGGGCCTGGAGGCGCTGCGCAGGGCCAACGCCCCTGCGCTGCTGGCGGTCGACAGCCTCGACCCGGCGCTGGCTGCGGACTGGCGCGAGCCGGCCCTGAAGGGGGATGACATTGCCTTCCTGCAGTACACCTCCGGCTCCACCGCGCTGCCCAAGGGCGTGCAGGTCAGCCATGGCAACCTGGTCGCCAACGAGGAGTTGATCCGCCGCGGTTTCGGCATCGACCTCAACCCCGACGACGTGATCGTCAGCTGGCTGCCGCTGTACCACGACATGGGCCTGATCGGCGGCCTGCTGCAGCCGATCTTCAGCGGTGTGCCCTGCGTGCTGATGTCGCCGGGCTATTTCCTGGCCCGGCCGCTGCGCTGGTTGCAGGCCATCAGCGATTACGGCGGCACCATCAGCGGTGGCCCTGACTTTGCCTACCGCCTGTGCAGCGAGCGGGTCAGCGCGGCCGCCCTGGCCGGGCTCGACCTGAGCCGCTGGCGCGTGGCCTATTCCGGCTCCGAGCCGATCCGCCAGGACAGCCTGGCCACCTTCGCCGACAAGTTCCGTGCCTGCGGCTTCGACCCGCAGAGCTTCTTCGCCAGCTACGGCCTGGCCGAAGCGACCCTGTTCGTCAGCGGTAGCCGCCGGGGCCAGGGTATCGCCGCACTGGAACTGGACGCCGAGGCCTTCGCCGCCAACCGCGCCGAGCCGGGCCAGGGCAGCGTGCTGATGAGCTGCGGTTACCCGCAACCGGGGCATGCGCTGCGTGTTGTCGACCCGCAACGCCTGCAGCCGCTGGGTGACAACCAGGTCGGCGAGATCTGGGCCAGCGGCCCGAGCATCGCCCGGGGCTACTGGCGCAACCCGCAAGCCAGTGCCCGCACCTTTGTCGAAATGGACGGCCAGACCTGGTTGCGTACCGGCGACCTGGGCTTCCTGCGTGACGGCGAAGTGTTCGTCAGCGGACGCCTGAAGGACCTGCTGATCGTACGCGGGCAGAACCTGTACCCGCAGGACCTGGAAAAAACCCTCGAACGCGAAGTCGAGGTGCTGCGCAAAGGCCGGGTGGCAGTATTTGCCGTCGAGCACCAGGGCGAGGAGGGCATCGGCGTGGCGGTGGAAGTCAGCCGCAACGTGCAGAAGGCGGTCCAGCCCCACGACCTGATCAACACCCTGCGCCAGGTCGTCGCTGACGCCTGCCGCCAGGCCCCGGCGGTGGTCCTGCTGCTGAACCCCGGTGCGTTGCCCAAGACCTCCAGCGGCAAGTTGCAACGCTCGGCCTGCCGCTTGCGCATGGAGGATGGCAGCCTGGATTGCTACGCCCGCTTCCCTGGTATCGACGTAGCCGACGCCAGGCCGGCAAGCGTTGAGGGGTTGCAGGCGCGTATCGCCAGTGTATGGCGCGACGTCCTCGAGGTGGAGGCGGTGGCGGCAGACGACCACTTCCTGCTGCTGGGCGGCAACTCCATCGCCGCCACCCAGGCCACCGCTCGCCTGGCCGATGAGCTGGGCATCACGCTCAACCTGGCCACGTTGTTCGAGGCGCCCGTGCTGGCCGACTACAGCCAGGCAGTGGCAGCGCTGCTCGCTGTCGACGGCACCCGGGCCACTGCCATCGCCCCGCTGGAGCGGGGCCGGGCACTGCCCCAGTCCTTGGCGCAAAACCGCTTGTGGCTGCTGTGGCAATTGCAGCCGCAGGCGGCGGCCTACAACATTCCGGCTGGCCTGCACCTGCGTGGCGAGCTGGACCAACCTGCCCTGGAAGCGGCCTTCCAGGTGTTGGTGCAGCGCCATGAGTCACTGCGCACCGTGTTCAGCGAAGAACACGGCCAGGCCCTGCAACGCATCCTGCCGTCATCGCCATTCCAGCTGCGCCGCCTGGACCTCGAAGGCCAGGCACCCGCACAGGTTGCCACCCAGCGCGAGACGGAAGCCTGCCAGCCCTTCGACCTGACCCGGGGCCCGCTGCTGCGGGTCACCCTGGCGCGCCTGGGCGAGGAAGACCATCAGCTGTGGGTGACCCTGCACCACATCGTCGCGGATGGCTGGTCACTGAATATCCTGCTGGATGAATTTGCCAGGTTGTACGCTGCCCGCTGCCAGGGCCTGGAGGCCAACCTGGCGCCGTTGCCCCTGGGATACGCCGACTACGGTAGTTGGCAGCGGCAGTGGCTGGCGGAAGGCGAGGCCGAGCGCCAGCTGCGCTACTGGCAGGCGCGCCTGGGCGAGGAAACGCCAGTGCTCGACTTGTGCACCGACCAGCCGCGCACCAGCCAGCGCGACCACCGGGCAGCGCGGTTGCAGGTGAAGGTGCCGGCTGGCCTCAGCGAGGCAATGAGGGGCCTGGCACGTGAGCAGCAAGCCAGCCTGTTCATGGTCTTGCTGGCCGGCTGGCAGGCGCTGCTGTACCGCTACAGCGGCCAGGCCGACATCCGCGTCGGCGTGCCCAACGCCAACCGCCCGCGTCTGGAAACCCAAGGCCTGGTCGGCTTCTTCATCAATACCCAGGTGATGCGCGCGCAACTCGATGGCCGCCTGCCGTTCAGCCAGTTGCTGGCCCAGGTGCGCCAAGCCACCCTGGAAGCCCAGGCCAACCAGGACCTGCCGTTCGAGCAACTGGTCGAAGCCTTGCCCGCGGCCCGCGAGCAAGGCCTGTTCCAGGTCATGTTCAACCACCAGCAACGCGACCTGTCGGCCCTGCGCCGCCTGCCGGGCCTGCTGGCCGAGGAGTTGCCGTGGCACAGCCGCGAGGCCAAGTTCGATTTGCAGTTGCACAGCGAGGAGGACCACCAGGGCCGCCTGAGCCTGGCCTTCGACTACGCCGCCGGCCTGTTCGAAGCCGCTACCATCAAACGCCTGGCCGAGCACCTGCTGGCCCTGCTGGAGCAGGTGTGCGCTGCGCCGCAGCGGGCCCTTGGCGAGGTGCAGTTGCTCGACGAGCACGGCCGCAGGCAACTGCTGGGTTGGGGCCAGGCACCGGCCGTAGCGCCGCAGTGCCTGCTGGTCGAGCAGCTCAATGAACAGGCGCGCAACACCCCGCAGCGCACCGCGCTGGTCTGGGAAGGGGGCAGCCTGGACTATGCCGAGCTGCACCAGCAAGCCAACCGCCTGGCCCATTACCTGCGCGACAAGGGGGTCGGCCCCGATATCTGCGTGGCCATTGCCATCGAACGCTCGCCGCAATTGCTGGTCGGCCTGCTGGCGATTCTCAAGGCCGGCGGTGCCTATGTGCCGCTGGACGTCGATTACCCGGCCGAGCGCCTGGCCTATATGCTTGCCGACTGCGGTGCCCGCCTGCTGCTGAGCCACAGCGGCCTGCTGGGCCAGCTGCCGCAGGTCGACGGGGTCAGCGCCATCGCCCTCGACCAGCTGCACCTGGACAGCTGGCCCAGCCATGCGCCAGGGCTGCATTTGCACGGCGACAACCTGGCGTACGTGATCTATACCTCCGGCTCCACCGGCCGACCTAAGGGCGTAGGCAACACCCACGCGGCGTTGGCCGAACGCCTGCAGTGGATGCAGAGCACTTATGCGCTGAACGACAGCGACGTGCTGATGCAAAAGGCGCCGGTCAGCTTCGATGTTTCGGTGTGGGAATGCTTCTGGCCGCTGGTCACCGGCTGCAAGCTGGTGCTCGCCGGCCCCGGCGAGCACCGCGACCCCCAGCGCATCGCCGCGTTGGTGCAGGCCCATGGCGTGACCACGCTGCATTTCGTGCCGCCTCTGCTGCAGGTCTTCATCCAGGAACCGCTGGCGCAGGCCTGCACCAGCCTGCGCCGGGTGTTTTCCGGGGGCGAGGCGCTGCCCGCGGCGTTGCGTGACCGGGTGCTGCAGGTGCTGCCGCAGGCGCAGTTGCACAACCGTTACGGCCCGACCGAAACCGCCATCAACGTCACCCATTGGCACTGCCAGGCGACCGATGGTGAGCGTTCGCCAATCGGCCGGCCGTTGGCCAACGTGCTGTGCCGGGTGCTGGACGACGAACTTGAGCTCACTGCCCCCGGCGTGCCGGGCGAGCTGTACCTTGGCGGTACCGGCCTGGCGCGTGGCTACCTGGGCCGCCCGGGCCTTACCGCCGAGCGCTTCGTGCCCCGGGTCGATGGCCATGGCGAACGCCTGTACCGCAGCGGCGACCGTGCCCGCTGGCAGGTACAGACCGAGGCCCTGGAGTACCTGGGCCGCCTCGACCAGCAGGTCAAGGTGCGTGGCTTCCGGGTCGAGCCCGAGGAGGTCCAGGCCTGCCTGCTGGCGCAAGCCAATGTCGAACAGGCGCTGGTGCTGGTGCACCAGGATGCCGTCGGCGCGCAACTGGTCGGCTACTACTGCGGCAGCGCCCAGCCAGCCGAGTTGCTGGCGGTGCTGGCCGGGCAGCTGCCAGCTTATATGGTGCCGGCACAACTGGTGCCGCTGGCGCAGATGCCGCTGGGCCCCAGCGGCAAGGTCGAGCGCAAGGCGCTGCCGGCCCCGGTGTGGCAGCAGCGTGAGCACGTCGCGCCACACAGCGCATTGCAGCAGCAGGTCGCGGCCATCTGGTGCGAAGTGCTGAACCTGCCGCGCGTCGGCCTGCAGGACGACTTCTTCGCCCTCGGCGGCCACTCGCTGCTGGCCACCCAGATCGTTTCGCGCACGCGCCAGGCGTGCGATGTCGAGTTGCCGCTCAAGGCCCTGTTCGAGGCCAGCGAGCTGGGCGCCTTCTGTGCCGAGATCGCGCGTATCCGTGCTGCCGGCGAGCGCAACCTGCAAGGCGAAATCGCCCGCGTCGACCGCCGTCAGGCAGTGCCGCTGTCGTACTCGCAGCAGCGCATGTGGTTCCTCTGGCAGATGGCGCCGGACAGCCCGGCGTACAACGTCGGCGGCATGGCACGCCTGCGCGGTACCCTGCATGTGGAAGCCTTCGAGCGTGCGTTGCAGGCGCTGGTGGTGCGTCATGAAACCCTGCGTACCACCTTCCCCAGCATTGACGGCGTGCCGTACCAGTGCGTGGCACAAGATGGCCGCCTGCAGCTGGACTGGCAGGACTTCAGCGCATTGCCTGCCGAAGCCCGCCAGCAACGCCTGCGCCAATTGGCCGACGACCAGGCGCACCAGCCCTTCGACCTGGAGCGCGGCCCGCTGCTGCGCGCCTGCCTGGTCAAGGCCGAAGAGCGCGAGCATTTCTTCGTGCTGACCCTGCACCACATCGTCACCGAAGGCTGGGCCATGGACATCTTTGCCCGCGAACTGGGCGAGCTGTACGAGGCGTTCGTCGATGACCGCGAATCGCCACTGCCGCCGCTGCCGGTGCAGTACCTGGACTACAGCGTGTGGCAACGGCAATGGCTGGAAAGCGGCGAGGGGGCGCGCCAGCTGGCCTACTGGCAGGCGCGCCTGGGCGATGAGCACCCGGTGCTGGCGTTGCCCGCCGACCGCCCACGCCCGCCGGTGCAAAGCCACCGTGGCGAGCTGTACCGCTTCGAACTGGACCCGGCGCTGGTCGCCCGCGTACACGCCTTCAACCGCCAGCGCGGGCTGACCCTGTTCATGACCGTGACCGCCACCCTGGCCGCCTTGCTGCACCGCTACAGTGGCCAGCATGACTTGCGCATCGGCGCGCCGGTGGCCAACCGCATACGCCCGGAAAGCGAAGGCCTGATCGGCGCATTCCTCAACACCCAGGTGCTGCGCTGCGAGGTGGACGGGCAGATGACGGCCCATGCCTTGCTGGAGCAGGTGCGCCTGGCGGCCATCGAAGGCCAGTCGCACCAGGACCTGCCGTTCGAGCAACTGGTGGAGGCCCTGCAGCCACCGCGCAGCAGCGCCTACAACCCGCTGTTCCAGGTGATGTGCAACGTCCAGCGCTGGGCCTTCCAGCAAAGCCGTACGCTGGCCGGCATGCAGGTGGACTACCTGGTCAACGATGCCAGCGCCACCAAGTTCGACCTGTACCTGGAGGTGACCGACCTTGACGGCCGCCTGGGCTGCTGCCTGACGTACAGCCGCGACCTGTTCGACGAGCCGCGCATCGCGCGCATGGCCGCGCACTGGCAGCAGTTGCTGGGCGGCCTGCTGGACGACCCACAGCAGCGCCTGTGCGAGCTGCCGATGCTGGGCCGCGCCGAACAGCAGGTGCTGGCGGGCCAGTTGCAAGGCGAGCATGCGCCCGGCCTCGACCAGACCTTGCATGGCCTGTTCGCCGCCCAGGCGGCGCGCACCCCGCACGCCGTTGCGCTGACTTTTGCCGGGCAGCACCTCACCTATGCCGAGCTCGACCAGCAAGCCAACCGCCTGGCCCGCGCCCTGCGCGAGCGCGGGGTCGGCCCGCAGGTGCGCGTGGGCCTGGCGCTGGAGCGCTCGTCGCACATGGTGGTCGGCTTGCTGGCCATCCTCAAGGCCGGCGGCGCCTACGTGCCGCTCGACCCGGAGTACCCGCTCGACCGCCTGCGCTACATGATCGAAGACAGCCGCATCGGCCTGCTGCTGAGCCAGCGCGCGCTGCTGCAAAGCCTCGGCGAGCTGCCCGCAGGGGTGGCGTGCTGGAGCCTGGAAGACGACACTGCCAGCCTGTCGGCCTACAGCGCTGCGCCGCTGGACAATCGCAACCTGGCGCAGCACCAGGCCTACCTGATCTATACCTCCGGCTCCACCGGCAAGCCCAAGGGGGTAATCGTCAGCCACGGCGAATTCGCCATGCACTGCCAGGCGGTGATCTCGGCATTTGGCATGCGCAGTGACGACTGCGAACTGCACTTCTACTCGATCAACTTCGATGCTGCCAGCGAGCGCCTGTGGGCGCCGCTGTTGTGCGGCGCTCGTGTGGTGCTGCGCGCCCAGGGGCAGTGGGGCGCAGAAGACATCTGCCAGCTGGTGCGTGAACAACAGGTCAGTATCCTCGGCTTCACGCCCAGCTATGGCAGCCAGTTGGCGCAGTACCTGGCCGGGCACGGCGAGCAGTTGCCGGTACGCCTGGTGATTACCGGTGGCGAAGCGTTGACCGGCGAGCATGTGCAGCGTATTCGCGAGGCCTTTGCGCCGCAGCAGCTGTTCAACGCCTACGGCCCGACCGAAACCGTGGTCATGCCGCTGGCCTGCCTGGCGCCGGAAACGTTGCCGGCAGACCTCGGTAGCGTGCCGATCGGGCGTGTCGTCGGCAGCCGCACGGCCTATATCCTCGACGAGAACCTTGCCCTGTTGCCGCAAGGCGGCATCGGTGAACTGTATGTAGGCGGTGCCGGCCTGGCCCAGGGTTACCACGACCGCCCCGGGCTCAGCGCCGAGCGCTTCGTCGCCGACCCGTTCAGCGGCGCAGGAGGGCGCCTGTACCGCACCGGCGACCTGGTGCGCCTGGGCAGCGATGGCCTGGTCGAGTACGTTGGCCGTGCCGACCAGCAGGTGAAGATTCGCGGCTTCCGCATTGAACTCGGGGAAATCGAAAGCCGCCTGCAGGCACATGCCGACGTCGACGAAGCCGTGGTGCTGGCCCTCGACTTGCCGGGTGGCAAGCAACTGGTGGGTTACCTGGTGTGCCGGCAGGCGGCGGCCGACAGCGCAGCCCAGGGCCGGCTGCGTGAAGCGGTGAAGGCCGATGCCCGACGGCACCTGCCGGACTACATGGTGCCTGCGCACCTGGTCCTGCTCGACCGCCTGCCGCTGACGGGCAACGGCAAACTCGACCGCCGCGCGCTGCCGCTGCCGGACCTGGAGCAGGCGCGCCAGCACTACCAGGCCCCTGGCAATGCGGTTGAAGCGCAACTGGCGCAGATCTGGTGCGACGTGCTGAGCCTTGCCCGGGTCGGCGTGCAGGACAACTTCTTCGAACTGGGCGGCGATTCGATTCTGTCGATCCAGGTGGTCAGCCGGGCCCGCCAGGCCGGCTTGCAGTTCACCCCGCGCGACCTGTTCCAGCACCAGACCATCCAGGCCTTGGCGGCCGTCGTTCGCCACAGCGAAGCCACCAGCAGCATCGACCAGGGCCTGCGCCAGGGACAGGTCGGCCTGACCCCGATCCAGCACTGGTTCTTCGACACCGACCTGGCGCAGCCGCAGCACTGGAACCAGGCGGTGTTGCTGCAAGCCCGCCAGACGCTGGACGAAGCGGTACTGGAACAGGCACTCGCCGCCCTGGTGCGGCACCACGACAGCCTGCGCCTGCGCTTCAGCGAGGCCAACGGCCGCTGGCAGGCCGCGTACGCCCAGCCTGACGCCGGGCAATTGCTGTGGAGCGCGACGGTTGCCGACTTCGCCGATTGCCAGGCGCTGTACACCGACCTGCAACGCAGTCTCGACCTGCAGCAGGGGCCACTGCTGCGTGCCTTGCTGGTGCGTGACGGGCAGGGCAGCCAGCGCCTGTTGCTGGCGATCCATCACCTGGTGGTGGATGGCGTGTCCTGGCGGGTACTGCTGGAGGACCTGCAGGCGTTGTACCGTGGCCAGCCGCTACCGGCCAAGACACACGCCATGGGCGACTGGGCGGCCCGCCTGGCCAGCTATGCCGGCAGCGATTCGCTGCGCGACGAGCTCGGCTGGTGGCAAGGCCAGTTGGCGGGCGTGCGCCGCGAACTGCCCTGCGATCACCCGCAGGGCGGCAACCTGCAGCGCCACGCCCGTACCCTGGCCATCAGCCTGGATGCGCAGCAGACCCGGCACTTGCTGCAGCAGGCGCCAGCGGCGTATCACACCCAGGTCAACGACCTGCTGCTGACCGCGCTGGCGCGTACCTTGTGCCGCTGGAGCGGCGATGAGGCGGTGCTGGTGCAACTGGAGGGCCATGGCCGCGACGGGCTGTTCGAAGACATGGACCTGACCCGCAGCGTCGGCTGGTTCACCAATGCCTACCCACTCAGCCTGCGCCCGCTGCCGGGCGAGGACGATGCGGCGCGGGCCGCTTCGATCAAGTGCATCAAGGAGCAACTGCGCCAGGTGCCGCACCAAGGCCTTGGCTACGGCGTGCTGCGCTACCTGGCCGATACGACGCTGCGCGAGCAGATGGCGGCCTTGCCGCAGGCGCGTATCACCTTCAACTACCTGGGCCAGTTCGACCAGCAGTTTGACCGCGCGGCGCTGTTCCAGCCGCTGGACGCCCCGGCCGGCCAGGCCCACGCTGCCGATGCGCCGCTGCCCAACTGGTTGAGTGTCGATGGCCAGGTGTATGGCGGTGCCCTGCAATTGCGCTGGACGTACAGCACCGAGCGCTATGACGAGCGCACCATCGCCAGCCTGGCCGAGGCCTATCGCCAGGAACTGCTGGCGCTGGTCGAGCATTGCCTGGCCGATGGCAACGGCAGCTTCACGCCGTCCGACTTCCCGCTGGCGCACCTGACCCAGGCGCAGATCGACGCCTTGCCGGTGCCGGCTGCGCAGATCGAGGATGTCTACCCGCTGACGCCGATGCAGGAAGGCATGTTGCTGCACACCCTGCTGGAGCCGGGCACCGGCCTCTACTACATGCAGGACCGTTATCGCATCAACAGCGCCCTTGATCCCGAGCGCTTCGCCCAGGCCTGGCAAGCCGTGGTGGCACGGCACGAGGCGCTACGCGCATCGTTCAGCTGGAATACCGGCGAGGCGATGCTGCAGATCATCCACAAACCGGGCAACACGCCGCTGGACTACCAGGACTGGCGCGACCTCGATGAGGGTGCCCAGGAGCAGCGCCTGCAGGCCCTGCACAAGCAGGAGCGCGAGGCTGGCTTCGCCTTGCTCAGCGAAGCGCCGTTCCACCTGCGCCTGGTGCGGGTGGCCGACGAGCGCTACTGGTTCGTGATGAGCAATCACCACATCCTGATCGATGCCTGGTGCCGCTCGCTGTTGATGAACGATTTCTTCGAAATCTACCAGGCCCTCGGTGAGGGCCGTCAGGCGCAACTGCCTGTGCCGCCACGCTACCGCGACTACATCGGCTGGCTGCAACGCCAGGGCCTGGACGATGCCCGCGCCTGGTGGCAGGCCAGCCTGGCTGGTTTCGAACGCGCCACCGCCATCCCCAGCGACCGCCCGCTACGCCATGAGCATGCCGGCAGCGGCATGCTCGTCGGCGACTGCTACACCCGCCTGGCGGCAGACGACGGCGTGCGCCTGCGTGAACTGGCCCAGGCCCACCAGCTTACCGTCAACACGTTTGCCCAGGCGGCCTGGGCCCTGGTGCTGGCGCGCTACAGCGGCGACCGCGACGTGGTGTTTGGCGTGACCGTGGCCGGGCGGCCGGTGAGCCTGCCGCAGATGCAGCGCACGGTCGGCCTGTTCATCAACAGCGTCGCCCTGCGCGTGCAGTTGCCGGCGGCCGGCCAGCGCTGCAGCGTGCGCCAGTGGTTGCAAGGCTTGCTGGAGCGCAACATGGAACTGCGCGAGTACGAATACCTGCCGCTGGTGGCGATTCAGGAATGCAGCGAGCTGCCCAAGGGCCAGCCGCTGTTCGACAGCCTGTTCGTGTTCGAGAACGCGCCAGTCGAAACCGCCGTGCTCGACCATGCCCAGCACCTGAACGCCAGTTCCGACTCGGGCCGCACCCACACCAACTTCCCGTTGACGGCGGTGTGCTACCCGGGCGATGAGCTTGGCCTGCACCTGTCGTTCGACCAGCGTTACTTCGACTACCCGACCGTCGAGCGCCTGCTGGCCGAGTTCAAGCGCCTGCTGCTGGCGCTGGTGCAAGGTTTTGCCGGGGAGGTAAGTGCGCTGCCGCTGCTGGGCGCCGAGGAACAGCGCTTCCTGCTCGAGGACTGCAACCGCACTACGCGGGCCTACCCGCTGGAGCAGAGCTACATCGCCCAGTTCGAGGCGCAGGTCGCTGCACACCCGCAACGTACCGTGGCGCGCTGCCTGGAGGCGAGCTATGACTATGCCGGGTTGAACCTGGCGGCCAACCGCCTGGGCCATGCCTTGATTGCGGCGGGTGTACGGGTTGACCAGCCAGTGGCGCTGCTGGCCGAGCGCGGGCTGCCATTGCTGGGCATGATCGTCGGCAGCTTCAAGGCCGGTGCCGGCTACCTGCCGCTGGACCCGGGCCTGCCATCGGCGCGCCTGCAAAGCATCATCCAGCGCAGCCGAACCCCCGTGCTGGTGTGCAGCGCGGCCTGTGCCGGGCAAGCTCGGCAGTTGCTGGAAACGCTGGAGGCGCCGGCACGCCCGCAATTGCTGGTGTGGGAAGACACCCAGGCCTGCCCGCTGGCCAGCCACAACCCCGGTATCTACAGCGCGCCGGGCAACCTTGCCTACGTGATCTACACCTCAGGCTCCACCGGCCTGCCGAAAGGGGTGATGGTCGAGCAGCGCGGCATGCTCAACAACCAGCTGAGCAAGGTACCCTACCTGGCGCTCAGCGAGCACGACGTGATCGCCCAGACCGCCTCGCAGAGCTTCGACATTTCGGTATGGCAGTTCCTTGCCGCACCGCTGTTCGGCGCCAGGCTGGAGATCGTGCCGAACGCCATCGCCCATGACCCGCAGGCCCTGCTGGCGCATGTACAGGCCACCGGTATCAGTGTGCTGGAAAGCGTGCCGTCGCTGATCCAGGGCATGCTGGCCAGCGACCATCAGGCCCTCGACGGCCTGCGCTGGATGCTGCCGACCGGCGAAGCCATGCCACCGGAGCTGGCCGGGCAATGGCTGCAGCGTTACCCGCAGATCGGCCTGGTCAACGCCTACGGCCCGGCGGAGTGCTCCGACGACGTGGCATTCTTCCGCGTCGATGCCGCCTCGACCCACGGCAGCTACCTGCCGATTGGCCGCCCGACCGACAACAACCGCCTTTACCTGTTCGACGGCGAGCAGGCGTTGGTGCCGTTGGGCGCGGTGGGTGAGCTGTGCGTGGCCGGCACCGGTGTTGGCCGTGGTTATGTCGGCGACCCGGTGCGTACCGCGCTGGCGTTCGTCCCCCATCCCCATGGCGCCGCAGGCGAGCGCTTGTACCGCACCGGTGACCTGGCGCGGCAGCGCCCGGATGGCGTGTTCGAGTACATCGGGCGCATCGACCATCAGGTGAAGATTCGTGGCTACCGCATCGAACTGGGCGAGATCGAGGCGCGCCTGCACGAGCAGGTCGAGATCCGCGATGCCGCCGTTGGCGTGCAGGAGGGCGCCAATGGCAAGCACCTGGTCGGCTACCTGGTGCCGCACCAGGGCTTCAGCGCCGATGCTGCGTTGCTGGAGCAGCTCAAGCAGCGCCTGCGGGCCGAGTTGCCGGAGTACATGGTACCGCTGCACTGGGGCTGGTTCGACAGCCTGCCACACAACGCCAACGGCAAGCTCGACCGCAACGCCTTGCCGGCCATCGACATCGGCGGCCAGCACAGCCAGGCGTACCAGGCCCCGCGCAATGAGCTGGAGGTGCTGCTGGCGGAAATCTGGGCCGATGTACTCAAGGTCGAGCGGGTGGGGATGCACGACAACTTCTTCGAGCTGGGCGGGCATTCGCTGCTGGCCACGCAGATCGCCTCGCGGGTGCAGAAGCAGCTGCAACTGAATGTGCCGTTGCGGGCGATGTTCGAGTGCAGCACGGTGGCTGAGCTGGCCGAATATGTGCAGGGCCTGCAGGGCAGTGCGCTGGATGAGGCCAAGGTCGACCGGCTGAGTGACCTGATGGCCGAGCTTGAGGGGTTGTGACCTGAATAGGTCCCTGTGGGAGCGGGTTTACCCGCGAACACCGGCGCAGCCGGTGCCATGCAGCGCGCTGGATTCTGCGCGGGTGAACCCGCTCCCACAGGTATTGCACCGGCCTTGTGAGCGGCGCTGCACCTGGGGCAGCGGGCGTGCCCGCGAATAGGCCGGAACGGGCGGCCAATCGCTCAGCGCTTGCCGAGAATCTTGCCCAGCAGTTCCGGCCGTGGTGCGCCTTGCTGGTTCTGCAGGTTGCCCTGCTCATCCTGATAGAAGATCGCCGGGGTTGCCTGCAGCCCCATTTCTTCCATCAATGCCATGTTCGCGGCCAGTTTCTGCTGCACCGCTTCCGGCACCTGGTCCAGCGGCTTCAGCGTGCTCGCCTTGCCGGCCTTCTCGTGCTCGTGCAGCGCCTTGGCCGGGTCTTTCGCCGCCAGCAGCGCCGCCGACTTGCCCGGGCTGTCCGCGCGGATGATGCCGACCATGATGTGGCGCAACTGCACCTTGCCCGACTCCACCCACGGCCGCGCCTGTTCCCAGAACATGTTGCAGTACGGGCAGTTGGGGTCGCTGAACAGGTACACCTTGCGCGGCGCATCGTCCTTGCCGTCGGCGATCCAGGAGGTTTTCTCCATCTTCGCCCAGATTTCCTTGCTCATCGGCGCATACACCAGCTTTTTCAGCGGCTCGGCACTGAGGTCGTTGCCCTGTTCGTCGAACAGGCTGCCGACCAGTACGTGCTTGCCGTCAGGGGTGAGGTACAGCGCCAGGCCATTGTTCTGGTACTCGGCGGCATACCCGCGCAGGCCGTTGGGGGCGTCGAAGCTGCCTTTGATCTCGGCGCCCTTGGCTTGCAGTTGCTGAATCGCCTTGGGCAGCTCTTCGGCGTGCAAGGCCGGGGCAGCCAGCAGGGCCAGGGACAGGGGCAGCAGGGCAGTCAGTCGCATGTCAGTTTCCTTGTGCGGCAGGGGCGGGCGCGGCGGCCCGGTCGAAAGGCTCCAGGGCGTGGCGCAGGCTGGCCCGGGACAGCTCGCCGAGGTGGCTGCCGATCAGCCGCCCGTCGGCGTCATAGAACAGGGTGGTGGGCAGGGCCATGGAACCGACGCGCTGGGCCAGCAGGCCGCTACCGTCGAACAGCACATGGGTCAGGCTCAGGCCGGTGGTGGCGAGGAAGGTGCTGACATTTTCCGGGGTCTCGCCCTGGTTGACGAACAGGAAGGTCACATGCGGGTAGTCGCCTTGCGCCTGTTGCAGCACCGGCATCTCGCGCCGACAGGGTGGGCACCAGGTGGCCCAGAGGTTGATCACCAGTGGCTGGCCACGGTAGCCGTGCAGTGCCACGGATTGCCCGGCGGCATTGCGCAGGCTCAGTTCGGGCAGCTCGGTGCCTTTGCTGTACAAGTGCCCGGCGAGGCTGGCCAGGCTCCAGAACAGCGCGCCGCTGAACAGCGCCCAGCCCAGCGGGCGACGCAGGCCGGGGTGGCGCCAGCCCTGCCAAAAGGCACCGAGCACGATACCGGCAAGGCCTGACCAGAACAGGAAGCCACCATCACGGATGTCGATGATCTGCAGCGGGTCGTCCTGGTACATCGGCCAGTAGGCCAGCACGAAGCCGGCGCGTGCACACAACAGGCCGATCAGGAACAGGTTGAACAGCGCCGATTCAGGGCTTTCGCCGCCACGCCGGGCGACCCACCAGCCGACCACGCTGGCGATCACCAGCGCGCTGAGCATCAGCAGGTGGTTGAGGGCCATGGTCAGTGGCCCGAGGGTTACGGTCAGCATCAGCCTTGGCTCCTGGTCTGGGTCCAGTGTTGCAGGAACGCGGCCGCATCCACTTCACCAGTGAGGCGCCGTGCGCGGCGTTCGTCGCCTTCCGGGCCGATCCAGATGATGCTGGGTGGGCCGGGGACCTGGTAGCGCTGCAGCAGGGCCTGGCTGGCAGGGGAGTCGGCGGTCACGTCCAGGCGCAGCAGGTGCACGCCGGCCAGGGCGGCCTGTACGTCGCTGCGGGCGAACACCTGTTTTTCCATGACCTTGCACGACACGCACCAGTCGGCATAGTAGTCGAGCATCACCCACTGGCCACGCGCCTTGGCAGCATCCAGTTCGCGTTGCAGGTCTTCGGGGCGGCTGACGGTGACCAAGGTGGCTTCGGCGTGCTGGCCGGCGGCCGGCGCAGCACCGCCGGTGAACGGGCGCAGCGGCTGCCAGAGGTCGTCGCCACCGGCCGCCGCGCCCACCAGCAGCAGGCCGCCCCAGAGGGCGCCCAGTAGCGGAATGGCGCGCAATGCCGGCTGCCGCTGCAGGGCCGGCCAGGCGGCCCAGGCCAGCGTGATCAGCAGGCCGCCGCTGAGGGCCAGCAGCAGTGCGGCGGGCAGCAGGCCGCGCACGGTGTACAGCGCCATGCCAAGGAAGACGAAGCCGAACACGCCCTTGACCCGGTTCATCCAGGCACCCGGGCGTGGCAGGTAGCGGTTGCCCAAGGTCACCAGCAACAACAGCGGCACGCCCATGCCCAGGCCAAGGCTGAACAGCACCAGCGCCCCCTGCAACACATCGCCGCTCTGCGCGATGTACAGCAGCGCACCCGCCAATGGTGCGGTCATGCACGGGCCCATCAGCAACCCGGACAGCGCGCCGAGCAGGGCCGCGCCATACAGGTTGCCGCCCTGCGTGCCGCGCCCGGCGCGGTCCAGGCGGTCGCGCAGGGCGGCGGGCAGTTGCAGTTCGAAGGCGCCGAACATGGGCAAGGCCAGGAGCACGAACAGCGCCGCCAGGCTGCCCAGCAGCCAGGGTTGCTGCAGCCAGGCCTGCAAGCTGGCACCCAGCAGCGCGGCGACCACACCCAGGGCGGCGTACACCAGCGCCATGCTCAACACATAGACCCCGGCCAGCATCCAGCCGCGTCGGGCACTGGCGCCATTGCCCAGCACCAGCCCGGCGAGGATCGGCAGCATCGGCAACGAGCAGGGGGTAAAGGCCAGCAACAGGCCAAGGCCGAAGAACGCCAGCAGGCTCCAGGCCAGGTGGCCCTGTTGCAGGTCGCTGGCCAGGGCCTGGTCACTGGCTTGCCCGGCTGCCGGCGTCACGCTGCCACCCAGGTCGATCAGCGTGGTTTGCGGCGGGTAGCACAGGCCGGCATCGGCACAGCCCTGCCAGCCCAGGCGCAGCTGGCCCTGGGCGCTGGCGGGCAGCAGCAGTTCGAGCTGGTCGCGGTACACCGCACTGTCGCCAAAGAACTCATCGTGGTGGTTGAGGGCGGGTGGCAGCTGCGGGTGTTGTTCGACGGGCAGGCCGTCGAACTTCAGGCGTTTCTGGTACAGGTAGTAGCCCGGCTTGATCTGGAAGTACAGGCGCATCTGGCCGTCGGCCTGGCGGTTGTGGGTCAGCACGAAGGCTTGGTCGACTGGCAGGAAGTCAGGTTTGACGTCGAACGGGTTGGCCTGCAACGGGCCGGCCAGCAGCAATGTCAGGAACAGCAGGAGGATGCGCATGTCTTCGCCTTGGCAGATCGAGGAATGGGGCCATGCTGGCGTGGGTCGATTAACCCAGGGTTAACCCTTTGTTCTGCAAGCGGCGGTGCGTACCCCGGCGCGACACCATCAACCGCACTTGCCATGCCGACACGGCAATGGTTGCATTGCAGCATGATCCGGCCATTACGAGTTGCCCATGCCTGAGACAATAGCCAGCGAAACGTCCGAGCGCGCTGCGATGGCCGCCGCGGCTTCGTCGCCCAGACGCCAGGTGCGGTTGTGAGTGTGGTCGCGCTGGTGCTGGCGGCAGGCAGCGCCAGGCGTTTTGGCGCCGACAAGCGCCGAGTGGCCCTGGCCGATGGTCGCAGCCTGCTGGCGCATAGCGTGGAGCGGGCTCGGGCAGCCTTCGCTGACGTTCGCGTGGTGTTACGCGCAGGCGAGCGGGGCGAGGATTTCGGCCTGCCTGGAGATTGCCGCATCGTCGCCAGCCCCGAGGCTGCCGCCGGCATGGGGCACAGCCTGGCTGCCGGTGCCGGCTCGTTGCGCGACAGCCAGGCGCAGGCGGTGGCCATTCTGCTGGGTGATATGCCTTGGATCGAACCGGCAACCTTGTGTCGGCTGGCCGAGGCGGCCAGCGCTTCGACCATCGTGTTGCCGCGTCATGCCGGGCAGTACGGGCACCCGGTGATCTTCGGGCGCGATTTCTGGCCGGCGTTGGCGCGGTTGCGCGGGGATGAAGGAGCGCGGGCGGTGGTGCGGGCGCATCAAGGCTGCTGGACGGTGGTTGAGGTGGCGGATGCCGGGGTGTTGCTGGATGTGGATACGCCGCAGGGTGTGATCTAGGCCCGGAGCGTTTGCCAAAACGCGGCATCCTCAGCCCTTCGGAAAGGGTTCATAATCCCCCCTTAATCCGCCCAAGGTGCAATGTCAGCCACATCACTCCGGGAGCCCAACCATGCACGTTCTGCTCTGCGAGGACGACGACCTGATCGCCGCCGGCATCTGCGCCGGCCTTACCGCCCAGGGCCTGACCGTGGACCGGGTGGGCAACGCCGCCGCTGCGCGGGCGATGCTGCAGGCGGCGCAGTTCGACGTGATGATCCTCGACCTCGGCCTGCCTGACGAAGACGGCCTCAAGCTGCTGCGCCGTTTGCGCCAGCAGGGCGAGACGCTGCCGGTGCTGGTGCTCACCGCGCGGGACGCGGTCACCGACCGGGTCGATGGCCTGCAGGCCGGGGCCGACGATTACCTGCTCAAGCCCTTCGACCTGCGCGAACTGGCTGCGCGCCTGCACACCCTGCTGCGACGCGTGGCCGGGCGTGCGGTGAACGTGATCGAGCACGGCCCGCTGCGCTACGACCCGAGTACCTGCTCGGCCACCCTTGGCGGGCAGCCGGTCGACCTGTCGCGGCGTGAGCAGGCGCTGCTCCAGGCGCTGCTGCAGAACCCTGGGCGAGTGCTGTCCAGCGAACAGCTCAAGGATTGCGTGTACGGCTTCAGCGACGAGGTGGAGAGCAACGCCCTCAACGTGCATATCCACCACCTGCGGCGCAAGCTGGGCAATGGCATTGTCGAGACCGTGCGCGGCCTCGGCTACCGCCTGGGCCCGGCGCAGGCGCCGGAAGAGGCCGCATCATGAGCCTGCGGGTACGCCTGAGCCTGATCCTGGGCAGCGCCTTCGTGATCATCTGGGTGCTGGCTGCCGCGTGGATGCTGCGCGACCTGCGCCAGCAGATGATGTTCTCCCTCGACCAGCGCCTGGTGGCCTCGGCGCGTATGGTCGCCGGCCTGATCGACCAGTTGCCGCAGCCGTTGACCGCCAAGGGCGAGGAGGCGCACTTTTCCGCCGACCAGTTCAGCGTGCCGGACGGCATGGCCTGTCAGGTCAGCTCGTTGCGTGGCGAGATCCTCGCCAGCAACCACAAGCACGATGGCGCCATGGACGACGAACGCAGTGGTTTCCGTGACCAGACCATCGACGACGCGTTGTGGCGCACCTTCACCTACAACCATGGCGACGTCCGTATCACCACCGCCGACCGGCACCTGGAGCGCGAGGCGCTGAACCAGTCGATCCTGCTGGCGGCGTCGGCGCCGGTACTGATGGCCCTGCTTGGCAGCCTGGGGCTGTTGTGGATCGGCCTGGGCAAGGGCCTGGAGCCGCTCAACCGCATGCGCGACGCGCTGCGCCGCCGGCGTGCGGACAGTGTCGAGCCGCTGCAGGTGGCGGGCATGCCCAGCGAACTGCAGCCGCTGCTGGAAACCCAGAACCAGCTGTTCCTGCGCATTGCCCAGACCATCGAGCGCGAGCGGCGCCTGACCGACGATGCCGCGCATGAACTGCGCAGCCCGCTGACGGCAATCAAGACCCACCTGCAGGTAGCCCGCATGACCGAGGGGGCGGTGCGCGAGCAGGCGCTGGCGCATGCCGAGCAGGGCACCGACCGCATGCATCGCACGCTGGAGCAGTTGCTGATGCTGGCGCGCGTGGAAGGCAGCCTGTCGTTCGATGATGGCGTGCAGTGCAGCGCCGAGCAGGTGGCCCGGCAGGCGGTGCAGGACGCCGGTGGTGGCGACAACCGGCGGATCGTGTTGCGTTTGCCGGAAGAAGCCACGCAGGTCTACCTGGGCATGCCGGCGCCCCTGGCGGTGGCGGCGTTGCGCAACCTGCTGGACAACGCCTTGCGCCATGGTGGCGATCAGGCGGTGGAACTGGAGCTGCAGATGAGCGACGGGCAGGTAGGTTTCATGGTGCGCGACCATGGGCCGGGGATTGCCGAGGCAGACCTGGAGCATTTGACCGAACGCTTCTGGCGTAATGGGCAAAGTGGCGGGTGCGGGTTGGGCTTGGCGATCGTGCAGGCGATCGTGCAGCGCTGTGCCGGCAGCCTGAAGTTCGACAGCCGTAGTGATGGCTTGCGGGTCTTGTTGCAGGTGCCGGCGCGTCCGGCCAGTTGACGCTGCCCTGTGCCGACACAGGCGAGATAAAGAAGCGATACCGCTAAATCCGCCCCGCATTCAAGCGTTTCCCAAGCGACACCCGCTCATTCGCTTGCTTGCGAGGAACCACGCCATGTCCACCGCTTCCAGCCTTGCCCAGGTCCCACCGGCGGGCGCGCCGCGCCCGTTGTATGCGTTCACCGATTCGCCGCTGCTGCAGCGCCAGCAGCAACAGGAGTCCAATGCCCGCAGCTACCCGCGGCGCATCCCGCTGGCGCTCAAGCGCGCCAGTGGCATTCATGTCGAAGACGTCGAAGGCCGCCAGTTCATCGATTGCCTGGCTGGGGCCGGGACCCTGGCGCTGGGCCATAACCACCCGGTGGTGGTCGAGGCGATCCAGCGGGTCCTGGCCGATGAGCTGCCCCTGCACACCCTGGACCTGACCACGCCGGTCAAGGACCGCTTTGTCCAGGACCTGTTCGGCGTCCTGCCCGAGGCACTGCGTCGTGAGGCCAAGGTGCAGTTCTGCGGCCCGACCGGCACCGATGCGGTGGAAGCGGCGCTGAAACTGGTGCGCAGTGCCACCGGGCGGAGCACCGTGCTGGCTTTCCAGGGCGCCTACCACGGCATGAGCCAGGGCGCGCTGAGCCTGATGGGCAGCCATGGGCCGAAGCAGCCACTGGGCGCCTTGCTTGGCAACGGCGTGCAGTTCATGCCGTACCCCTATGACTACCGCTGCCCGTTCGGTCTGGGCGGCGCAGCCGGGGTCAAGGCCAACCTGCATTACCTGGAAAACCTGTTGCTCGACCCGGAAAGCGGCGTGCCCCTGCCCGCCGCGGTGATCCTCGAGGTGGTCCAGGGCGAGGGCGGGGTCATCCCGGCCGATGTCGAGTGGCTGCGGGGCGTGCGCCGGATCACCGAGCAGGCTGGCGTGGCGCTGATCGTCGACGAGATCCAGAGCGGCTTTGCCCGCACCGGGCGCATGTTCGCCTTCGAGCACGCCGGCATCTTGCCGGATGTGGTCACCCTGTCCAAAGCCATTGGTGGCAGCCTGCCCCTGGCGGTGGTGGTGTACCGCGACTGGCTGGACACGTGGAAGCCGGGTGCCCACGCCGGCACCTTCCGTGGCAACCAGATGGCCATGGCGGCGGGCTCGGCGGTGATCGGTTACCTGGTCGAACAGCGCCTGGCCGAGCATGCCGAGGCCATGGGCCAGCGCCTGCGCCAGCACCTGCAGCAGTTGCAGCGGGATTATCCGGAACTGGGCGACATCCGCGGGCGCGGGTTGATGATCGGGGTGGAACTGGTAGGTGGCCAAGGGCAGCGCGATGCCCTGGGCCAGCCGCAGGCCAACCGTGAGCTGGCGGCCAAGCTGCAACGCGAGTGCCTCAAGCGCGGGCTGATCCTGGAACTGGGCGGGCGGCATGGCGCGGTGGTGCGTTTCCTGCCGCCGTTGATCATCAGCGCTGAGCAGATCGATGAAGTGGCACAGCGCTTTGCCGAGGCGCTGGTTGCTGCTGTCTGAATCGTGCCGGGGGCGCAGGATGCCCCCGGCAATCCCGGCTACCAGCCGCGCCCGGAATCTACCCAGAAATTCACCGACAACGAGGTAGATACCGACTCTACCTGATGGAACCAGCCCTCGGGCAGGAACAGCAGGTCACCGGCTTGTAGCACCACACGCAGGAACGGCACCTCGCGCGCCGCCGGGAAGCGTTGGTAATCCGGCGCGTCGGGGTTGAAGTCGCAGCCGTCCAGGCCGCCCTTGGGGCTGGTCGACCAGGTCCCCAGCGCCGGGCGATGGTGCGGCGCAGCCAGAATGAACGACTTCTGCCCCCAGACCTGGGCAAACAGGTTGTCGGTATCGTCGCGGTGCAACGGTGTCAGGGTGCCCTTGGGGCCGATCCAGATACGCGGCGCAATGAACTTGTCACGGGCGAAATACTGCGGGTAGCGGATCAGCTTCAGCAACTTTTCCGGCACGATGTTGTTGCCCATGTAGGCCGGGGTTTCACCAGGCCTGGCCGGGGTGTCCAGCGAGGCGATGAACTCGGCCATGGACGTGGAGCGGAAGTCGCGGTCGGTGGAAAACGTCTTCTGCACGTAGTCGCCGTGGCGGGTAATGCCCTGCAGTTCGGCGAAATGTTCCAGCGAGGCTTCACGGCCCATGCTGAACAGTGGCCAGTCCTGCAGGGCATCGCTGATCACCAGCGGGGTGCCATGCACCAGGTAGTCGTTGTGGAAGCGCGCCACGGGCATGTCGGCGCGGGCAATGCGTGGCACTTCGCGCTGCACCGGTTGGGCGGCCGAGACCCGTTCGCTGAAGCGTGCCGGTGTCGGGTAGCGCTGGTTCATCGATACCTTGGTCGGCGTCGCCCCGCGGCGGGCGTTGCTGATGATCTGCGGTAGCAGAGTGGCCAGGCCCATGTTGCCGGTGATCTTCAGGCGCGCACTGGCGAACAGCTCCTCGACGTTGGCGGTGCCGCCCATGATGGCGAGGAAGTCGCGCTCGGCCACCTCGATGGTGACGTCCGCGGCGCCGTGGCGGCCGGCACCGGTGCGGCTGCTGTCGCGCACTTCCGACCAGAAGGCCTGGTCTTCGCCGAAGACGAACTGGAAGACGCCTTCGATGCCGACGGCATGGGCGTTGGCGAACAGTTTGCTGAGAATGCTCTGAAGGTCCACGGTGTGCCTCTGGCGGTCTTTCGTTGTGCAAGGATGACGAGTGCCTGCGCCAGCGATTTAGCCATCCGGACGGGTAATTTTCCGGCGTGCAGCTACGTCCCGTACGGGAGCCCGAGTCACTTCACCCAAGGAACCCACATGGCACTGCATCCCGATCTGGCGGCTTTTCTGGAACTGGTCGAGTTTGGCCGGCTGACGGGCAGGAGCCTGCCCATGCACGCGATGGACGTGGCCCAGGCCCGCGCCGAGTTCGAAAGCAGCTCACAGGTGCTCGACCCCAGCCCGCCGGGCCATGTGACGGTCAGCGAGCTGCAGTTCAGCGTGCGCGACGGTTCTCGCCTGGCTGCCCGTCTGTACCGTCAGGGCCGGGCCGGCACCGCCTTGCAACCGGTGATCCTGTACCTGCACGGTGGCGGCTACGTCGTCGGCAGCCTCGACTCGCATGATTCGGTGTGCCGCCGTCTGGCGACGCTGGGCGAGTTCGCGGTGCTGGCCGCAGACTACCGCCTGGCGCCGCAGCAGCAGTTCCCGGTGGCGCTGCACGACGTGCTGGACGCCGCCAACTGGCTGGCCGAACAGGCCGCGTCGCTGGGGCTGGACAACCGCCGGATAGTGCTGGCGGGAGACAGTGTCGGGGCCAGCCTGGCTGCGGTCATGGCCATCATGTCGGTGCAGCAGCCCGAGGCCCTGGCATTCCAGCCGCTGGCGCAGTTGCTGTTCTACCCGGTGACCGACATTGCCTGCCAGCGTGCATCGCATCGCCAGCACGCCGAGGGCTACCTGCTGGAGACGCCCACCCTGGAGTGGTTCTACCAGCACTATGCGCCGCAGCCCGAGCAACGCCTGGACTGGCGGGTGTCGCCGTTGCGCTCGACGTTGCGACAAGCGCTGGCGCCGGCGTATCTGTTCGTGGCCGAGTACGACCCGTTGCACGATGAAGGGATCGCTTATCGGGACTGGCTGCTGGCGGGCGGCACGCCGGTGCGCTTCGCGCGGGTGGAGGGCCTGACCCATGACTTTTTGCGCATGTCGGGAATCGTGGGGCAGGTAGCGGACATTTATCGGGATGTCGGGGGGTGGTTGCAGGGGATCGGGGCGCAGGGCTGACGCAAGATAGCCGGGGCGCGCGTTGCGCCCCCAGGGCGTCACCCGTGAACGCGTCGCCCCAACACATTTACCAACCGCTCGATCTCCGCCTCGGTATTCAACAACCCCGGCGCCGTCCGTACCACCGGCCCCACATCCCGCGACACGGCATCGACCACGATGCGCTGGCTATTCAGATGCCGGGCGACCTCGTCGGCATCCTGGCCCTTGACCCTGAAGAAGGTGAACCCCGCCGAATACCGTGCGCTGCGCGGGGTCACCAGTTCGATAGCCGGCAGTGCCTCAAGCCGTTGCCTGAGGTAGTCGTTCAGCTCGTGAATACGCGCCTGCACGGCCGCCTTGCCCAGTTGCAGGTGCAATTCGAACGCCTTGCCCAACGCCCAGCGGTGCTCGAACGCGTGGTAGCCACCCGGCGTCATCACGGTGGCGAAGTCTTCGTTCTCGGAAAAGGTGGCAATGGTCGGGGTCAGTTGCTCCAGCCCGGGGGAGGCCGCGCAGATGATCCCGGTACCGCGGGGTCCGAACAGCCACTTGTGGGTCCCGGCAATGAAATAATCGCAGTTCAGGTCGGCAAAGCGCATGTCTTCGACGCCAAAGCCATGTACACCGTCGATCACGTAGATGATCCGGTCGTGCTCGTCACGCTGGCGGTTGACCTCGCGGACCAGTGCACCGATCTCGCCCACCGGCAGTTTCACGCCACTGCCCGAGTGCACCCAGGTCATGCCCAGGACCCGGGTCTGCGGGCCGATGGCGGCAGCGATGGTGGTCAGTACCTGGTCGCTGCTGACCTTGGCGGGGTCGTCGAACAGGCGCAAGCGGCGCACCGGGGTGCCGTCGCGCGTGGTACGAAAACCCAGGGTATGACGGGCGGCCGAATGCTCATGCACGGTGGTGAGTACTTCCTGCCCCGGGGCGATCTTCAGCCCGCCATAGATCAGCCCGAGGCCTTCCGTGGTGCTGCCGGTCAGGGCAATCTGGCGGGGTGTCACCTCAAGGTAGCGGGCCGCCCATTCACGTACGGCGGCTTCATGCTTCCACTCCGACTGGCTGTCCCAGTCGACCAGGCGCGCCGGGTGATGGTCGAAGCGGGCGCGCAGTGCCTCGATGGCATCGCGTACCGGGCGTGGGTGCGAGGTGATCAAGAAGTTGGCGAAGTGGGCATACGCAGGGTCCAGCTCGAACAGGCTGCGAAATGCAGCCCAGTCGGTGCCACTGGCCGCTGGGCCAGGCGCTGCGTGGGCAGTTGCCAGCAGCGGGCCGGGGCCTGTCAGTGGCAAGGCGGCAGCCAGCAGGCCGGCCTGTTTGAGGAAGGTGCGACGGTCGTTCATCACGTGGCTCGCAAGATCAGGGGGATAAAGAGGCGACAGGTTGTGCGGCACGTTGCACCTGCTCCCACACGCGCAGGAAATTGCCGCCCCAGAGCTTGGCAATATCCGCTTCGGAGTAACCGCGGCTGATCAGTTCGGCGGTGACGTTGCGTGCCTCGCTGGCGTTCTGCCAGCCGTCGATGCCGCCGCCTTCGTTGAAGTCCGAGCTGAGGCCGACATGGTCGATGCCGACCTTGCGCACCGTGTAGTCGATGGCATCGCCGTAGTCCTTGAGGGTGGCCGGGGGTTCTTCTTCAAGGATGCCGTACAGCTCGTTGGCATACTGGCCGACCTTCTGCTCGGGCCAGCCGGCGATTACCGGGTCACCCGGCATCAGTGCGTAGTTGAGATCGGCCAGTGGCGGCAGGGCGTAGCGTGCGCGCAATGCGTTGAGTTTGCCCTGGGTCTTGCTGCTCAGCGGCTTGAGGTAGGTAGAGAAGGCCACCAGCTGGACTACACCGCCGCTGTCCTTGATCAGTTGCAGTTCCTTGTCGGAGAGGTTGCGCCTGATGTCGACCATGGCCCGTGGCGCCGAATGCGACGCCACCACAGGGGCGCGGCTGAGGGCGACGGCCTGGGCCAGCGCCTTGCTGGACATCTGCGACACATCGATGATCACGCCCAGGTCATTCAGCCGTTGCACGGCGCGCTTGCCGAGTGGTGACAGGCCGCCCAGGGCATCGGCAGTGTCATTGAAGAACGGCAGCGGGCGCGACGAGTCGGCCCAGCTGTTGTTGCCCACATAGCTGAAGCCGAACATGCGCACCCCGCGTGCGGCCCAGCGGTCGAGCTGGTCGATGTCGTCGCCCAGGGCGTAGGCGTTGAGCATGCTGAGCAGCACCGCGAACTTGCCCTCGCCGTGCAGGCGGCGAAAATCTTGCGGGGTGTAGGCGATGCCAACCTGTTGCGGGAAGTCGCGGACCATGGCGCTGATGGCGTTGTAGCGCACCTCCTGGGTATGCCGGGCGGCTTCGACGAAGCCCGGGGTAGGGCGGTGCGGGGCAGTGTCGCCGGTCCACGATTCGGGCCAGGCGAATATGCTCAGGGCGGCGCCGGACAGACGCCCGCGTGCAGCCTTGGCCAGGTCGAAGCGGCCAGCGCCGTCCTTGTCCGCCTCGCTGCCTTCGGTGCCGAAGGTCAGCGGCAGGGTCACATGGCTGTCGAACGAGAGGATGCGTTCCTGCAGGTCGTTGGCCTGGCGGGTCACCTCTCTGGAATAGCCCGCGGGCGTGGCGAAATAGTGCCAGGCAGCAAACCCGGCGCCAGCGCCAAGCGCAGTGGCCAGGCTGATAAACAGGGCTTTGTTCCAGCGTGAAGTCGTCATCTTGGTCTCAGTAGGTTCACCGTCGAGGGATGGGCACAGAGCCGCCGTTACCTGCAGTGGACGAGCCTGCAGCGCAGAAATTTAGCCGCGGGCTTTGGCCATGCACGGTTAAATTTCGCCGCCCATGCCACGTTCTAGCCTTGGACGGGCCGTGCTCCATGGCCGCAATGAATGCACAGGTATGCAATGACGATTTCGCGACGCGGTTTCATCGCCGGTGTGGCATTGACGGGCGTGGTGGTGCCCGCTGCGGTGGGTGCGCTGTATCAGCAGCGGCAGCGTGCCGCCGAGGAATTTCCGGAGACGCCTGGCGAGGCCGTCGTCGAGTTGGCCGATACCGGCCTGCAGCAGTTGGGCGATACCCTGCGCGGGGTCTGGCGCTTGACCCTGCTGGGCGAGGAGGCGGGTTTGCAGGGCTTGCCGGCAGGTGACCTGGAGCTGTTTCTTGACGTTGCAGGCAATGGCCGCGCCCTGCGCGGTTATCTGGATACCCCCGAGCGCCTGCGTGCGGAGGCGGAACCGCGTTACCGCGTGGTCGGCGACTTGCTGGCGGACAAGCCGGGCAGCTTGCGCTGGCGGCTGTTTTCATCGCAGGCGCGCTATGAATGCCATGTCGTGCTCGACGAGGTATGGGGCCGCTTCGGCAACGCCGGGCCGGCCACCCTCAATGGGCGCATTGCCTGCCTCGACCGGGCGTTGTCGTTGCCGCTGCAGGATAACCAGTTCGTGGCCTTGAAGCGCACCTTCCCGGAGGCCCGCGAACGGACCCCGCTGAACCCGCAACTGCTGGCCTGGCTGGTCGCTCCGGAACATCGCCTGTTCCACCAGCTGTGGCACGCCGCGCGGGATAAATGGCACAAGCTGGCCAAGGACAAGCAGGCGGCCCTGCGTGGCCTGGGCTGGCAACCTGGGCCGCGTGACCGCGAGCGCGATGCGCGGGGGCGGCACAAGGACCGCAATGGCTCGGGCGAGGACTTCCTGTTCATGCACCGGCATATGCTGGGCAGCGCCCGTGCCTTGCAAGACCTGCCTTCCTGGCCGCGCTTCCCGCTGCCGCAGCCGGAACTGGAGCGCGACCGCGTCGGCTTCGCCCGTTACTTCGACAACCATGACGGCAATGCCCTGCCGCCGACCTGGCTGGCCAGCGGTGACGCGGCGTACAGCCAGTGGGTGCGCGACATCAAGGCGGCGGACACCTTCCACGGCAATTTCCAGGTCTGGGAGTCGCGCTATACCGACCCGGAGTACCTGAGCACGGTGACCCTGGCGCAGTTCGGCTCGGAACTGGAGCTGGGCCTGCACGACTGGTTGCACATGCGCTGGGCATCGGTGCCGCGGGACCCCGCCAATGGCATGCCTGTGCCCACGGCGCGCACGCCGGATGATTTTGCCGAGCGTTGGTTCGCTGCGCAGAACGATTTCCTTGGCGACCCGTTCTCCTCCCATGTGAACCCGGTGTTCTGGCGCTTTCATGGCTGGATCGACGACCGCATCGAGGATTGGTTCCATGCCCACGAACGGCTGCACCCCGGCGAGGTGCGGCGCCTGCAGGTCAACGGTGTGCCGTGGTTCGCCCCGGGGCGTTGGGTGGACGTGGCGGACCCATGGCTGGGGCCGGATACCCATGGCTGCTCGACGGTGCCGGGGCTGCGGCCTGGGCGCAGTGTGGAGATGGACCCGGAAACGATGAAGCTGGCATTGCGCATCATCTACAGTGATGACGGCCTGTTCGACAAGTTGCAGCCCAAGGTGCCGCAGCGACCGTGGTATGCCCGCAACCTGAAGGTGCGGAGCTAGCCGCTGCCTGTGCCAGCCCTACGGGTTGGCGCCCCAGCCTCCACCCAAGGCCTTGTACAACGCCACGCTGCCCTGCAACCGGGCGAGGCGCAGTTGCGCCTGCTGGTCTTGCGCCACATACCAGGTGCGCTGGGTTTCCAGCACGCTCAACAAGGTCTCCGCGCCTGCGCCATAGCGCCGTTGCGCCAGCTCGAAGGCCAGCCGTGCCTGCTGCACCTCTTCATCCTGCCACTGGCGCTGGCGATCCACGCCAGCGATCGCATTGAGCGCCTTCTCGACATCGGCAAAAGCGGCCAGGATGCTGCTGCGGTAGGTTTCCAGCAATTCTGCCTGTTCGGCTTCGGCCAGCTCACGTGCGGCACGCAGCCGGCCATGGTTGAACACCGGCGCGACCAGGCCGCTGCTGAGGGTGTAGTAGGCGCTGTCGAACAGGTGGGCGAACGTATCGGCGCCCGCCCCCAGGTTGGCGCCGAGGGTGAGCTTGGGCAGCATGGCCGCGCGGGCGACCTGCACATTGGCGCTGGCAGCGGCCAGACGCGCTTCGGCAGCGGCAATGTCCGGTCGCCGAGTAAGCAGTTCGCTGGGCACGCCGCTGCCGATGGCAGGCCACTGCAGGCTGGCGATCGCTTCCTGGCTGCTCGGCAGCGACTGCACCGGTTCACCGAGCAGGGTCGCCAGGGTGACCCGGCTGTCTTGCCACTGCTGTTCCAGCAACGGCAACTGACGTTGCTGCGCGGCCACCAGGCTACGCTGCTGGGCCAGCTCCAGACGCGTGGCGGCCCCGTTGCGCTGGCGCGCTTCGACCAGGCCCAGCACGTCCTCGGCATTGCGCAGGTTCAAGCGGGCGATACGCAATTGTTCTTCCAGGGCCAGCCCCTGCAGATAACTGTCGGCCACGGCACTGACCAGGGTCAGCTCGACAGTTTGACGGTCGAAACGGCTGGCATCGAGGCTGTGCAGGGCATTTTCGCGCGTCGCCCGCAGGCCGCCCCAGAAGTCGAGTTCGTAGCTGGCGCTGAGCTGCACGTCGAACGAGGTGCTGGTCGGTTCGTTGCGGCTGACATCAAGCTGGTCGTTGCCCTCGCCGTGCAGCAGGCGTTGGCGGCTGCCGTCCAGGCCCAGCTTCAGCTCCGGCAGCAAGGGCGCGCCAGCGATGACGGCGCGGGCCCGGGCCTGGCGCACCCGCGCCGTGGCGGCGGCCAGGTCGTGGGCATTGTGCAGGGCATGCTGCACCAGGCGGTCCAGTTCGCGGCTGGCGAAGGCATGCCACCATCGTGTCGTCGGCCGTTGTGCCGGCGCTGATGCGGCTGCGCCCTGCCAGGCGAGCGGCGCGGCAATGCCGTTGGCGGGTGTGGACGGCGTGGTGCAGGCGGCCAGGCTGACGCACAGGGTCAGCAGGCTGATGCGGCTGGGCAGAGTCATGGCTTATTCACTGGTAAGGGCTTTGACCGGATCGAGGCGGGCGGCCTTGCGCGCTGGCATGAAGCCGAACACGATGCCGGTAACCACGGCGCAGGCGAAGGCGCCGAGCATGGCCGGTAAGGCGAAGGCCACCGCTACCTCGGCCAGCATCAGGCCGGCGCCGATGGCCAGGGCCAGGACGATGCCGGCCAGGCCGCCGACCATCGACAGCATCACCGCCTCGCTGAGAAATTGCCGCAGGATGTCGCGCTGGCGGGCGCCGGTAGCCATGCGGATACCGATTTCGCGGGTACGCTCGCGCACGGTCATCAGCATGATGTTCATCACCCCGATGCCGCCGACCAGCAGCGAAATCGCAGCAATCGCCCCCAGCATCAGCGACAGGCTGTTCTGCGTGCGCGCTTCGGCCTGGATCAGCGCGGCATCGTTGGTCAGCTCGAAGTCCCGGCGCCCGTTGTGACGCTGGCGCAGCAACTGGTCGATGGCCGCTTCGGCCTCGTCGACCCGCGTGGAGTCGAGCGCGGCGACGGCGATGTAGTCCGGGTCGCGCTGGCCGAACAGGCGGATGGCCGCCGCGGAGTAGGGCACCACGATGCGCCCGTCGCTATCCTGGTCGCCGGAGCTGGCACCTTTGCCGGCCAGGATACCGACCACCTGGAACGGTACATTGCCGATCAGCAGGTATTGCCCCAGCGGGTCGCGCCCTGGGTCGAGCATCTGTTCCCGCACTTTCTGACCGATCACCGCCACTGCCGCGGCGCTGGCTTCATCGGTTTCGCTGTAGAAGCTGCCGTGCACCGCCGGCCAGTTGAAAATCTCGGGGAAGCGGGTGTTGTTGCCGCCCACATAGAACCGCTGGCTGTGGTTGCCGTAACGCACCATCATCTTTTCCCCGAGCACCGGCATCACGTGCCGGACCTGCGGCAACTGGCCGATGGCGGCAACATCGTCGAGGGTGATGGTGCCGGCCTGTTCGCCCAGGCTCGCCGGCTTGCCATTGAGGTAGAGGATGTTCGAGCCGAAGGCGGCCATCTGCGCCATGACCTGGCGTTTGCTGCCTTCGCCCACGGCCAGCATCACGACCACCGAGGCAACACCGATGACGATGCCCAGCAGGGTCAGGGCGGTGCGGAAGCGGTTGACCCACATCACCCGCCAGGCGGCCTGCAGGGCTTCGCGCAGTTCGCCTTTCCATGCCCCGCGCAAGGCCGCGCCGTGGTCCAGGTGCTGACGCAACTGGTCCGCCTGCAGCCCTCGTCCAGGGTCGACCGGGGGCTGCCCGGTGGCCGAATCGCTGATGACCACACCGTCGCGAATCTCGATCACCCGCTGCGCCCGCGCTGCCACGTTGCGGTCATGGGTGATCAGGATGATCACGTGGCCCTGCCTGGCCAGCTCGTCGAGCAACGCCATCACCTCGCTGCCGCTGTGGCTGTCGAGCGCGCCGGTGGGTTCGTCGGCAAGGATGATATGGCCGCCGTTCATCAAGGCCCGGGCGATCGATACCCGCTGCTGCTGGCCGCCGGACAACTGCTGCGGGCGGTTGTCGGTACGGCTGGCCAGGCCCAGGCGGCCGAGCAGGGCGCTGGCGCGGGCGTGGCGTTCACTGGCAGCGATGCCGGCATAGATGGCCGGCATTTCGACGTTTTCCCGAGCCGAGCCGGAGGGGATCAGGTGGTAGCCCTGGAACACGAAGCCAAACGCCTCGCGGCGCAGCCAGGCCAGCTCGTCACTGCCCAGCTCGGCCACGTCCTTGCCGGCGAAGCGGTAGCTGCCGGAGGTAGGGCGGTCGAGGCAGCCGAGGATGTTCATCAGCGTCGACTTGCCTGAACCGGACGCGCCGACGATGGCGACGAACTCGCCGGGGTGGATGCGCAGGCTGATGCCATGCAGGATATCGACCTTGGGGGAGCCAACGCCGCCAAAGGATTTACGGATGTCGACCAGTTCGATCAGGGGTGTGCTCATTCAGCCTCCGCTGACGCCCGGGGCGCCGATGACCAGGCGTTCGCCTTCATTGAGGCCGTCGACTACCTGCACCCGCAGGCGGTCACTGAGGCCGGTGCGAACCTGGCGTTGTTCGACTTTGCCGTCGCGGGTCAGCACACGCGCCAAGTGCAGGCCATCCGCGTCGTCCAGCGCAGCCCGAGGCACGGTCAGCACCTGGCTGGCCTTGCCAGCGACGAAGAACACCTGGGTGGTCATCTCGGCCATCAGCGCACCGTCCGGGTTGTCGACATCCAGCAGCACGCTGTACTGCACCACCTGGTTGCCAGCGCTGCCGTTGCTGACGCTGGCCGGGCTGCCGCCGCCCTGGCTGGCTTGCTCCAGTGGTTTGGGTGGCACCGGCAGCACCTGGCGCACGGTGCTGGTCCAGCGGCGCTTGCCACCGGCCAGCGTGGTGAAGTAGGCGGTCATGCCGGGCTTGACCTTGCCGATGTCGGCTTCCGATACCTGCGCCCATACTGTCATTGGCGAGAGCCTGGCGATGCGCAGGATCAACGGGGTTTGCTGTTGGGCGTTGAGGGTCTGCCCCTCGCGCGCGTCCACCGCTACCACGGTACCGTCCATCGGCGCATAGATGCGGGTGTAGCCCAGCTCGGCCTCGTCGCTGCGCAAGCTGGCCTGGGCCTGGCGGATCTGCGCCTGGAACATGTCGATGCGTGCCTGGGTGACGTTGAGCTGGGCAGTGGCGGTTTGCACATCCTCGTCGCGGGTGGCGCCGGCAGCGGCCAGGTCACGTTGGCGCTTGAGCTGCTGCCGGGCCAGTTGGAACTGCGCGCGTTGTTCGGCAAGCTGGGCCTTGAGGTTGTCGATCGAGTAGCGGCCGGCATCCAGCCGGGCCTGCTGGGTCGAGGGGTCGATCTCGACCAGCAGCTGGCCTTTGCGTACGGTGTCGCCGACTTCGACATGCAGGGTGTGGATCTGCCCGGACGCCTGGGCACCGACATCCACGTAGCGTCTTGGCTGCAGGGTGCCGAGTGCGGTGACGCTGCTTTCGATGTCGGCGCGGGTCACGGCGACCGTACTAGGCGGTGGTGCAGCGTAGGGCGGGGTGGTCCAGGCCAGCAGGCCGCCCAGGCCGAGCAGACCCAGGCCGACGAGCAGGGCCCGGCGACGGGTGTTGGGTAAAGGTCTCATGCACACTTCCAGCCGAGTGGGTGCCAGATAGACGAAAGCGGCAGAAGGGGATTTAGCGGTTATCGCGTGGGACTGGCGCGGCTACAGAGATCTGACAGGCGCTGCAGCTCTACAGCCATACCGTGTTGCTGAGAATCATTATAATTTGTAAGATCGCAGGCTGACATCACTCGGTCCCGCGCGCTGCCTGAAAGGGCTTTCTGGGCAGGCTGGCAGGACGATCTCAGGTAACGTCGTGGAACATTACTATCGCGAACTGGTGGGCTTCCTTTCCGCGCGCCTGGGCAGTCGCCAGGCCGCGGAAGACGTGGCGCACGACGCTTACCTGCGGGTGCTGGAGCGCACCGATGGCGAACGCATCGAGCACCCGCGTGCCTTCCTGTACCGCACCGCGCTCAACCTTGTGGTCGACCGCCACCGGCGCCACCTGGTACGTCAGGCCGAGCCGCTGGAGGTGCTGGACAGCGACGAGCGTTGGCACACCCCGGCGCCGGCCCACGCCATGCAGCTCGACCAGCGCCTGGCGCTGATGCAGCGTGCCCTGGATGAGCTGGGCAAGGTTTGCCGTGACTGCTTTTTGCTGCGCAAGCTCGATGGCTTGTCGCACCAGCAGATTGCCGACCACCTGGGTATTTCCCGCAGCCTGGTGGAAAAACACATCGTCAACGCCATGAAGCACTGCCGGGTGCGCATGCGCGAGTGGGAATGCTGATAACCGGCCCGCCAGGCGCCGGCAAATTCCCTCGCCCAGGCACTTGATTTCTGCGTCTTTCCCGACTTCTATCAAGGTAGACCCCTGCCAGGCCTCGACCAGGCAGTAGCCGTCACTGGCGCAGTACGGTCATGGAGCGTACCCATCACCCCACTGCCTAGGCCCGACCCATGGCAAACAAGACCTTGCGCATCCTTATCGCCGATGCACACCCGTGCCAGCGCCTCCAGCTGGAACGGCTGCTCAATGGCCTGGGCTATTACCGGATTGCACCCGTGGACAGCTTCGAGGAGCTGCAGCGCCTGGTGCTGTGTGCCTTGCAGCCGTTCCACCTGCTGCTGGGCAATATCGAGCTGGCCAGCCATGCCGGGGTCGACCTGGAGCGCTTCTGCCGTGTCAGTACCCAGATCCAGCATGCCCTGCTTTATCACTCCACCCAGGTGAAAGTACCTTCGGTGCCCCAGGCCGAGCGCCAGGCGGTCAGCCTGAGCCTGCCGCAGGTGCCTGACAATGAGGCGCTGCAGGCGTTCATGGCGATCATTGATACACCGCTGCAGGTCGGCAAGCTGCCACTGCCGGGCACGCTGCCCGCGGCACCGGCACGGCCAGTGGCGCGCGCCAACTTCGCCCACACGGTATTCAACCGCTAGCACGCCGCAGGCGGGGCAAGGGGGGCGCTATTTGCTATCCTTTCGGCCTTTGCCGATTTGCGGACCCTGCCATGACTGCCAACGATACCGCTCGCCCGTCCCGGTTCAGCCGCGGCGACCACCGGACCCTGGGCCTGGCGGCGCTGGGCGGCGCGCTGGAAATCTACGATTTCATCATCTTCGTGTTCTTTGCGCTCACCCTCAGCCAGCTGTTCTTCCCGCCCGAGATGCCCGAATGGCTGCGCCTGCTGCAAAGCTTCGGGATTTTCGTCACTGGCTACCTGGCGCGACCGCTGGGCGGCATCCTGATGGCGCACTTCGCCGACCACCTGGGGCGCAAGCGGGTGTTCAGCCTGAGCATCCTGATGATGGCCCTGCCGTGCCTGTTGATCGGGGTGATGCCGACCTACGCCGACATCGGCTATGCGGCGCCGCTGATCCTGCTGGCCCTGCGCATTCTGCAGGGCGCGGCGGTGGGCGGCGAAGTGCCCAGCGCCTGGACCTTCGTCGCCGAGCATGCGCCGGCCGGACGGCGCGGATACGCCCTGGGCTTCCTGCAGGCGGGGCTGACCTTCGGCTACCTGCTGGGGGCGCTGACTGCGACCTTGCTGGCGCAGCTGTTCACTACGCAGGAGATCCTCGACCATGCCTGGCGCTACCCGTTCCTGCTGGGCGGGGTGTTTGGCGTGGTGGGCGTATGGCTGCGCCGCTGGCTCAGCGAAACCCCGGTGTTCCTGGCCTTGCGTGCGCGCCAGCAGCAGCCGGTGCGCTTCCCGCTGCGGCAGGTGTTGGGCGAACACCGGCGGGCGTTGATCCCGGCGGTGCTGCTGACCTGTGTGCTGACCAGCGCCGTGGTGGTGCTGGTGGTGATTACCCCGACGGTGATGCAACAGCGCTTCGGCATGACGGCCGGGCACACTTTTGCCCTGAGCAGCGTGGGTATCGTGTTTCTCAATATCGGCTGCGTGCTGGCCGGCCTGCTGGTCGACCGCGTCGGCGCCTGGCGCGCGTTGATGCTCTACAGCCTGCTGCTGCCGCTGGGCATCGGCGTGTTGTACACCAGCCTGGTAGGGCAGTGGGGCATGACCTGGCTGGCCTATGCACTGGCCGGCCTGTGCTGTGGCGTGGTGGGGGTGGTGCCGTCGGTAATGGTCGGGTTGTTCCCGGCCGAGATCCGTGTGTCGGGTATTTCCTTCACCTACAACGTGGCCTACGCCCTGTGGGCCAGCACTACACCGCTGGCGCTGATCGCATTGATGCCATGGAGCCCGTGGGTGTGTGCCGGGTTCTGCCTGATCATGGGCGCGGTGGGGTTGTTGACGGCGCTCTGTTTCGGGCGTCGTGAGCCGTTGCCGATGAGCGAGCCCGACTTGCTGCCGACGCGGTGCTTGTAGGCGCGGCCAGTACCGCCAGGCAACAGGTAAAACAGAAAAGCCCCCGGCTCGTGAGAACCGGGGGCTTTTCCTTACCGCAAGGGCAGGGGCTTACATGTTCGGGTAGTTCGGCCCGCCCGCGCCTTCGGGGGTGACCCAGGTGATGTTCTGGGCCGGGTCCTTGATGTCACAGGTCTTGCAGTGCACGCAGTTCTGTGCGTTGATCTGGAAGCGCTTGCTGCCGTCTTCCTGGCTCACCACTTCGTACACGCCCGCCGGGCAATAGCGCTGCGCCGGTTCGTCGTACAGCGGCAGGTTGCTGGCGATCGGGATGTTCGGGTCGGTCAGCTTCAGGTGGCAAGGTTGTTCCTCTTCATGGTTGGTGCTGGAGAGGAATACCGAGCTGAGCTTGTCGAAGCTGAGCTTGCCGTCCGGTTTCGGGTAGTCGATCTTCTGCGAGTCGGCCGCCAGCTTCAGGCAGGCGTAGTCCGGCTTGGTGTCGTGCAGGGTGAACGGCAGCTTGCCACCGAACCAGTTCTGGTCGACATAGTTGAACGCACCACCGAGGATCGGGCCGAACTTGTGGATGGCCGCGCCGAAGTTGCGGCTGGCGAACAGTTCTTCGTACAACCAGCTGGCCTTGAAGGCGCTGACGTAGCCGTTCAGCTTGTCGCCGCCTTCGCTGCCGGCGGCCAGCGCGTCGGCGACCGCTTCGGCCGCCAGCATGCCGGACTTCATCGCGGTGTGGCTGCCCTTGATCTTGGAGAAGTTCAAGGTGCCCAGGTCACATCCGATCAGCGCACCGCCATCGAACACCATTTTCGGCAGCGAGTTCAAGCCACCTTTGGCAATCGCGCGGGCGCCGTAGCTGATCCGCTTGCCGCCTTCGAGGTACTGGCTGATCACCGGGTGGTGCTTCAGGCGCTGGAATTCGTCGAACGGCGACAGGTACGGGTTGGCGTAGGACAGGTCGACGATCAGGCCGACGACCACCTGGTTGTTTTCCAGGTGATACAGGAACGAACCACCGGTGTTGTCCTTGGCCATCACATCCAGCGGCCAGCCGGCGGTGTGCACCACCAGGCCCTGTTCGTGCCTGGCCGGGTCGATTTCCCAGATTTCCTTCAGACCGATGCCGTAGTGCTGAACATCGGCTTCGCTGTCGAGGTTGAAACGCTTGATCAGCTGCTTGCCGATATGGCCACGGCAGCCTTCGGCGAACAGGGTGTATTTGGCGCGCAATTCCATGCCCGGGGTATACAGGCCGTCCTTCGGGTTGCCTTCGCGGTCCACGCCGAGGTCACCGGTAACGATGCCGCGGACCACGCCGTTGTCATCGAACAGCGCTTCCTGGGCGGCGAAGCCCGGGTAGATTTCCACGCCGAGGTTCTCGGCCTGCTGGGCCAGCCAGCGGCACAGGTTGCCCAGCGAGATGATGTAGTTGCCATGGTTGTGCATGGTCTTGGGCACGAACAGGTCAGGCACCTTGGTCGCGCTGCCGGCATCCTTGAGCACGTAGATGTCGTCGCGTTTCACTTCGGTGTTCAGTGGCGCGCCAAGGGCTTTCCAGTCGGGGAACAGCTCGTTCAGGGCACGCGGTTCGAACACCGCACCGGAGAGGATGTGGGCGCCGACTTCAGAGCCCTTTTCCACCACGCAGACGCTGATTTCGCTACCGGCTTCGGCGGCCTTCTGCTTCAGGCGGCAGGCGGCGGACAGGCCTGCCGGGCCGGCGCCGACGATGACCACGTCGAATTCCATGTATTCGCGTTCCACTGGTTCTCTCCTACTCATCAAGGCTCGTGCTGTTGCTTGGTCTTATGGGTGCGCGGGGCATTCGCCGCGGTTCTATGCAGCGGCGGAGCTGTAGCTGGGCAAATGACGGACTACACCGTTTTGTCTTGGCCGCGCATTATATCTACACCACTTGGCGGGTCCAATACAAACGTTTGTTTGAATTTGCCGCAGGCCAGTAAAATCACTGGAGCGCGGCTGGAGGGTGACCGATTTGCCGTATTGACCGGATTGGGTGTTACGGTCAAGATACGAGCGGTTTTACGTTCGCCGTAGGCTTGCAGCCGGGCGCAGGTACACCTCTAAAGACCAGGTGTGGAGCAGGGTTTTGCGGCCCTGGGCCGGTTTGTAGTGGAGTTTACACGCCACGACAGAAAATGACCCGTGAGTATTTGACGCAAGCGTCCGGACAAGACTGTTCGGTCACTGTGAAGTTACTGCCTCCCGGTACGTTTTTGGAGGTGCCCTTGTACCCACGCGCATCGCCGGGCATGGCCCCAGGCGACTATCTATTCACCGGAGAGTAACGAGGAATCCATGAAGGTTCTTGTAGCTGTCAAACGAGTGGTCGACTACAACGTCAAGGTTCGCGTCAAGGCGGACAACTCCGGCGTCGACCTTGCTAACGTCAAGATGTCCATGAACCCCTTCTGCGAAATCGCCGTGGAAGAAGCCGTGCGCCTGAAGGAAAAGGGCGTTGCGACCGAGATCGTCGTCGTCTCCGTCGGCCCGGCCACTGCCCAGGAACAACTGCGTACCGCCCTGGCCCTGGGCGCCGACCGCGCGATCCTGGTGGAAGCCGCTGACGAACTGAACTCCCTGGCCGTGGCCAAGGCGCTGAAGGCCGTTGTCGACAAGGAGCAGCCGCAACTGGTCATCCTTGGCAAACAGGCCATCGACAGCGACAACAACCAGACCGGCCAGATGCTGGCCGCGTTGACCGGCTTTGCCCAGGGCACCTTCGCCTCCAAGGTGGAAGTGACTGGCGACAAGCTGAACGTCACCCGTGAAATCGACGGCGGCCTGCAGACCGTGGCCTTGAACCTGCCAGCCATCGTCACCACCGACCTGCGCCTGAACGAGCCACGCTACGCGTCGCTGCCGAACATCATGAAGGCCAAGAAGAAGCCGCTGGAGACCGTCACTCCAGACGCGCTGGGCGTTTCCCTCGCCTCCACCAACAAGACCCTGAAGGTTGAAGCCCCGGCTGCCCGCAGCGCAGGCATCAAGGTCAAATCGGTGGCCGAACTGGTCGAGAAGCTGAAGAACGAAGCGAAGGTAATCTAAATGACTATCCTGGTTGTCGCTGAATACGAGAACGGTGCCGTAGCCCCGGCCACCCTGAACACTGTTGCTGCTGCCGCCAAGATCGGCGGTGATGTGCATGTGCTGGTCGCCGGCCAGAACGTGGGCGGCGTTGCTGAATCTGCCGCGAAGATCGCTGGCGTGGCCAAGGTGCTGGTTGCCGACAACGCAGCCTATGCACACGTCCTGCCGGAAAACGTCGCGCCGCTGATCGTCGAACTGGCCAAGGGCTACAGCCACGTGCTGGCCCCGGCCACCACCAACGGCAAGAACATCCTGCCGCGCGTTGCCGCGCTGCTCGACGTGGACCAGATCTCCGAGATCATCTCGGTTGAGTCCGCCGATACCTTCAAGCGCCCGATCTATGCCGGTAACGCCATTGCCACCGTGCAGTCGAGCGCGGCCATCAAGGTCATCACCGTGCGTACCACCGGCTTCGACGCCGTGGCAGGCGAAGGTGGTTCGGCTGCCATCGAGGCCGTGGGCGCTGCGCACAACGCCGGCATCTCGGCCTTCGTGGGCGAAGAGCTGGCCAAATCCGACCGCCCGGAACTGACCGCTGCCAAGATCGTCGTCTCCGGCGGCCGTGGCATGGGCAATGGTGACAACTTCAAGCACCTGTACAGCCTGGCCGACAAGCTCGGCGCTGCCGTCGGTGCTTCGCGCGCCGCGGTCGATGCGGGCTTCGTACCCAACGACATGCAGGTCGGCCAGACCGGCAAGATCGTTGCGCCGCAGCTGTACATCGCCGTCGGTATCTCCGGCGCGATCCAGCACCTGGCCGGCATGAAGGACTCCAAGGTGATCGTGGCGATCAACAAGGATGAAGAAGCGCCGATCTTCCAGGTGGCTGACTACGGCCTGGTCGCCGACCTGTTCGAAGCGGTGCCAGAGCTGGAAAAGCTGGTCTGATCCGCCTGCTTCACTTATAAAGAACCCGGCCCTCGTTTCGAGGGTCGGGTTTTTTTATGGGCTGAGGAGTGAGGGATGACGTTGCGCGGAACGGGCAGGTTGCTGGCATGCATGGCGGTGTTGGTGTCGCCGCTGGCCATGGCGGCAGGCAAGTGCGAACGCCTGGTGGCCACTGGCAGCCCCGATGCGCCGCCGTACTCATGGCAAGACCCGAACGACCCGAAACACCTGATCGGTGCCAACGTCGACCTGCTGCGTCAGGTGGCTGGCGAGCTGGGGTTGAAGGTAGAGGTGCTCAGCGCCGGGCGTCGTGACCAGGCGTTGGAGGGAGTCCGCAGCGGGCGCATGGACCTGTTGCTCGACACACCCATGCAGGTGGAGCAGCTGACCGCGCTCGACTACATTCACCCACCCCTGCAGCTCAACGAGTACCTGGTGTGGACCCGCCACGATGCCGAGCTGGCTTTCGATGGCCCGGCGGACCTGGCCAGTTACCAAGGCAGTGTGTCCGAGCATGCACGGCTGACGCCGGCCTTCAGCGCTTTCGTCAAGGCGCAGCTGAAGCTGACGCCGGCGCAGAACCTGACCCAGGCATTCCAGAAGCTGGTGCTTGGCCAGGTCGACTATGTGCTGGCGGGCCGCTATGCGGGCATGGCGATGGTGCAGAGCCTGGGCATGAGCAACCAGCTGATTGCCCGCGGCCTGCCGGTGGACCGGCCAGGGCTGTACCTGGCCGTGTCGCATAATTCAGCCTGCAATGACAGCTGGTTGCGTGGGCAATTGGCAAAAAAACTGACAGAATTGCCGATCTCCGGTGCGTCCGAGGCCGTGCTGCAGCGCAATGTCGAGCGCTGGAAAGCCCAGCTGCAAGTGCCGTCGGACGCCCCCAAACACTAGGAAGATTGCGTGAGAACCCAACCACTAATCCTTGCCTTGGCCGTGCTCGGCCTGGCTGGCTGCGCCAACGATCCGGCCCCTGTCGAGCAGATGCGTATCTCCGAGCAGGCGCTGGAGCAGGCCAAGGCCGTCGGTGCCACCGAGCAGGTCGAAGCGCTCAAGCTGGCCGAAGACAAGTTGGCCCGGGCCAAGACCAACATGCTCACCGAAGACTACCGCGATGCGCGCATGCGCGCCGAGCAGGCCGAGCTGGATGCGCGCCTGGCCGAAGCCCAGGTATTGAACCAGAAGAGCGAAGAGCAGCTACAGCTGCTGCAGTCGCGGGTCAAGCGCCTGCGCAAGCAGCTGGAGGTGCAACCATGATTCGCCGTGCACCATTGGCCGCGCTGGCCGTACTGGCGCTGGCGGCAGGTTTGCAGGGTTGCGCCAGCCAGCGCAGCAGTGCAGCACTGGATGAGGCGAGCGCCGCCTTCCAGAAGGTCAAGGACAACTCCGATGTGCTGCGCAGTGCCCCGCGTGACGTGATTCGCGCAGGCGAGTCGCTGGCCCGCGCCGAGCGCCTGTCCAGCTACATCGGCACGGGTGCCGACGTGCGCCATTACGCCTACCTCAGCCAGCGCTACAGCGAGATCGCCAGCGAGCACGCCCGGCTGGCGCTGAACCAGGAGCGCCAGGCCAAGCTCGACCTGGAGCGCCAGCGCCTGCAGCTGGCCTTGCGCGAGGCTAAGCTGGCCAGTGTCCAGCAGCAGGGCAAGTGGATCGAGTCGCAGATCGCTGCGCTGGCCTCGGAGCAGACTGATCGCGGTCTGGTAATGACCTTGGGTGACGTGCTGTTCGATACCGGCCGTGCCGACCTGAAGAACTCGGCCAGCCGCACCGTGCTCAAGCTGGTGCAGTTCCTCCAGCTCAACCCGCGCCGGGTGGTACGGATCGAAGGTTATACCGACAGTACCGGCACTGCCGAGGACAACCTCAAGCTATCGCGTGACCGGGCGCAGGCCGTGGCGGACATGCTGGTCGACCTGGGCATCGACGAGAAGCGCCTGCAGGTCGAAGGGTATGGCGACCAGTACCCGATCGAGGCCAATGCCTCGGAGCGGGGCAGGGCGCAGAACCGCCGGGTGGAGATCGTATTCTCCGATGACAAGGGCAGGCTCGCGCCGGCGCGCTGACCCTTGTGCGAGGACCGCTTTGCGGTCCTCGCTGCTTTTCACGCAACTGTATTGTTGACTATCCTGCAATCTGTCCCCGTACACTTTGCAACTGTTACGGTATTCTCTACCCTGAGTGAGCGACACAAGAACAACGAGTCCGTCCGCGCGTCGAGATCCCGCCATGACCAACCTGCTGTTGTACCAGCGTATCGCCCAGCAACTGGCCGATGACATCCGTCGCGGTGTCTACCAGCCAGGCGAGCGCGTACCGTCCGTGCGCAAGATGAGTGCCCAGCTCAACGTCAGCCATGCCACGGTGCTGCAGGCCTATGCCAACCTCGAAGACCAGGGGTTGATCCGTGCGCGGCCGCAGTCCGGCTACTATGTGCACCAGACCCCGGCCCTCACCGCGCAGACGCCGGATATTGCCCGGGTGGAGCGCCCCGGCCTGGTGACCCGCGCCAGCATCATCCAGCAGGTGCTCACCGAGGCGCGCCGCGACGGTGTGTTCCCGTTCGGCGCCGCGGTGCCGCACGTCGATTACCTGCCGGTCCGCGCCCTGCACCAGCAAATCGCCAAGGTGACGCGCTTCCATAGCCCGCGGGCCTTCAGCTACATGTTCAGCCCCGGTTTCGAACCGTTGCGCCGGCAGATCGCCATCCGCATGCGCGATGCCGGCGTGCTGGTCGACCCGCGTGAAGTGATCGTGACCCATGGTTGTGTCGATGCGCTGCAGATGTCGTTGCGCGTGCTGACCCGCCCCGGCGACCTGATCGCTGCCGAGTCGCCTACCTATTACGGCCTGCTGCAACTGGCTGACCTGTTGGGCCTGAAGGTGATCGAGATCCCCAGCGACCCGTCCACCGGCATCAGTCTCGAGGCGTTGCAGCTGGCCGCCAACCAGTGGTCGATCAAGGCCCTGGTGCTGACTGCGCGGCTGAGCAATCCACTGGGCGGCACGGTGCCGGAAGAGCGGCAGAAGCAGTTGCTGCGCCTGGCGTCGGATTTCGATATCCAGATCGTCGAGGACGATATCTACGGCGAGTTGATGTTCGAACAGGGCAAGACCAAGGCGCTGAAGGCGTTCGACCGGCTGGACCGGGTGATCTACTGCTCGAGCTTTTCCAAGACCCTGTCCCCCGGCGTGCGCGTGGGCTGGATGATCGCCGGGCGCTACCAGGACGAGATCCAGCGCCTGCAAACCTTCACCACCCACTCGGCATGCAGTGTGACGCAGATGGGGGTGGCAGCTTATCTGGAGAATGGCGGCTACGACCGGCACTTGCGTTACATTCGCCAGGAGTACCGCAAGAACCTCAGTGCCTACCAGCTGGCGGTGCAGCAACATTTCCCCGAGGGCACCCAGATGACCCGGCCGACCGGCGGGTTCATCCTGTGGGTGAGCTTGCCGGGGCGGGTCAATACCCAGGAGCTGCATGTGCGTGCGCTGGAGCAGGGCATCAGCATTGCGCCGGGGCTGATCTTCAGTAATACCGAGCAGTTCAACCACTGCATCCGCCTCAACTGCGGGATTCCGTGGAACAAGGAGGCCGAGCGCGCGGTGATTACCCTCGGGTTGCTGGCCCAGCAATTATGCCGGGAGCCGGCGGCCGCGTTTTTGTAGGCTTGCCACGCGCCTGCGGAACAGGGAGCATACGCACTTTTACTGCCAGCCTGTCCTTTTGCCATGAAAGCTCTGCGTCGTTTTGCCTTGATCCTGTGCCTTGCTCCGCTCTGCTACCTTGGTGCGAGCCAGGCCGCGCAGCCGGCCGGCCCGGCGCAGGCGGCGCAGGGCAAACCGGCACACAAGGCGCAGGCGAAGCCCGCGCAGAAGCCGGCGGCAAGCAAGGCTGCCAAAAGCAAGGTCAAGCCGGCGCGCAAGCCGATAAGCCAGGCGGTGGCCAAGCCGCTGCCCAAGGCCAGGCTCGATCTCAGCCTGCCCACCGATATGGTCGACAAGCTGGAGCCGGAGGTTGGTGACCCTTCGCCGATCCAGCGCCGCAAGCCTTTGCTGCCACCGCTGTTCACGGAAAAGCCAGAGGCCGACGACAGCCCGTTCCAGCTCAATGGCCGGTTGATCAATAACGAAATGCAGCTACAGCTGCGCAATGACAGCCGTCGTGACGTAGAAGGGGCGGCGATCGATTTCGAGTACCGCCAGTAGCCAGTAACTGACTGGCGGGTCATGGCACATTTCATCGTGCCAGTAATTTCAAACGACTGTTTGAGCGGTTACTATCCAGGGACGTTCGTCCCGTTTTGCTCCAGGGAGTCCTGATCTTGGTGAGTTGCCATGAAATGCCGTGAGGGTTGTGGTGCCTGCTGCATTGCCCCGTCCATCAGCTCTGCAATGCCGCGTATGCCCAACGGCAAGCCGGCTGGCGAGCGCTGCCTGCACCTGACCGCCGACAACCTCTGCGACCTGTTCGGCAAGCCCGAACGGCCCGCGGTGTGCGGCGGTTTCCAGGCCGATGTCGAGGTGTGCGGCAGCGACCGTGACGAGGCGATCAGGATGCTTGGCTGGTGGGAGCAGATGACGGCGGCGTGAGGCTGGATCTTCGACAACAAGGATAAACATGATGAGACCGTTCAAGCGTATTGCACTGCTGTGTGGCATGGGTGTTCTGCTGTCCCCTGTGGCCTGGGCCGAGAACTGGCAGGTGGCCAAGGATGAGGAGGGGATCAAGGTATCGCTCAGTGAAGTGGCCGGTTCCAAGTACAAGGCCTACCGCGGGGTAACCCTGATCAAGGCGCCGTTGGCGAAGGTGCAGGCGCTGCAGGAGGATGTGGTCGGGGCCTGCGCGTGGATCCACGAATGCAAGACGCAGAAGGTGCTCAAGCAGGAAGGTGACCAGGTCTGGACCTATACCCAGTTCAATACGCCATGGCCGGTGACGCCGCGTGACTCGGTGTTGCATGTGACCACGGTCAAGGGCGCAGATGGCAGCCTGGTGCGCAACCTTAAGGAAGAGCCGACCTACATCCCGGAAGAGAAAGGCTTTGTGCGGGTAGCGAAGGTTGAAGGCTTCTGGAAGCTGGTGCCCAAGGGTGACAGCACCGAAGTGACTTATCAGGTGCACACCGAGCCGGGTGGTAGCGTGCCGGCGATGGTGGCCAACAAGTTCGTGGTGGATGCGCCGTTCAATACCCTGAAAGGGTTGCGCGAGCGGGCTGAGAAAAACTGAGGAACGGCCCTGGTGAGGGCCGCTCCCACAAAACCGTATCGCGTCGAACAGAAATGAAAAAGGCTGCCCGAGGGCAGCCTTCTTGCGTTCGGCTAGCGAAGCTTACTTGCGGTCCTGCAGCGCAACGATGTCGCGCTTCTGCTCGCCGGTGTACAGCTGGCGTGGGCGGCCGATCTTGTACGGGCTGGAGAGCATTTCTTTCCAGTGCGAGATCCAGCCCACGGTACGTGCCAGGGCGAAGATCACGGTGAACATGCTGGTCGGAATGCCGATCGCCTTGAGGATGATCCCCGAGTAGAAGTCGACGTTCGGGTACAGCGAGCGCTCGATGAAGTACGGATCGGTCAGGGCGATCTCTTCCAGGCGCATGGCCAGTTCCAGCTGCGGGTCGTTCTTGATGCCCAGCTCGCGCAGGACTTCGTCGCAGGTCTGCTTCATCACGGTGGCGCGCGGGTCGCGGTTCTTGTACACGCGGTGGCCGAAGCCCATGAGCTTGAACGGGTCGTTCTTGTCCTTGGCCTTGGCGATGAACTTGTCGATGTTCGAGACATCGCCGATTTCATCGAGCATGGTCAGCACCGCTTCGTTGGCACCGCCGTGGGCCGGGCCCCACAGTGCGGCGATACCGGCGGCGATACAGGCGAACGGGTTGGCACCCGACGAACCGGCCAGGCGAACGGTGGAGGTGGAGGCATTCTGCTCGTGGTCGGCATGGAGGATGAAGATCCGGTCCATCGCCTTGGCCAGCACCGGGCTGATCGGTTTGATCTCGCACGGGGTGTTGAACATCATGTGCAGGAAGTTTTCCGCGTACGACAGGTCGTTGCGCGGGTACATCATCGGCTGGCCCATGGAGTACTTGTACACCATCGCGGCCAGGGTCGGCATCTTGGCGACCAGGCGCACCGCGGAAATCTCGCGGTGTTGCGGGTTATTGATGTCCAGGGAGTCGTGATAGAACGCCGACAGGGCGCCGACCACGCCGCACATCACCGCCATCGGGTGGGCATCGCGGCGGAAGCCGTTGAAGAAGGACTTCAGCTGCTCGTGAACCATGGTGTGGTTCTTCACGGTGCTGACGAACTGGGCCTTCTGCTCGGCATTCGGCAGTTCGCCGTTGAGCAGCAGGTAGCAGGTTTCGAGGTAGTCGGACTTTTCGGCGAGCTGCTCGATCGGGTAGCCGCGGTGCAGCAGGATACCCTGGTCGCCGTCAATGTAGGTGATCTTCGACTCGCACGAAGCGGTCGCCATGAACCCAGGGTCGAAGGTGAAGTGACCAGTGGCCCCCAACCCGCGGACGTCGATTACATCAGGACCAACGGTGCCGGTTAAAATGGGCAGCTCGACGGGGGCAGCGCCCTCGATGACCAACTGCGCTTTTTTGTCAGCCATGTGGCCTCCTATTAATGCTTGAAATCATCAGACAGACCCCCCACGCAGGGCCCGCACCACTATAGAGGGATAAATTCAGAAGTCAATTTGCCTAAAGGCTTGTTGAAACAGGCATTGAGGCCTGGTTTTTCGCGAAATTCTCGCCCATTTACGCCTTTTGTCCGTTAAAGGCAATGCGCTATTTGGGCTACCCCGTCACGTTGTCATAAGCAGCCTAACTGTCTATACTCGCAACCCGACCGCCAGGGGCTTGCAAGCCCGAACTGCTGGGGGTCGCCGTTCCCTGGGTGGTGGGTACCTGACCAGTACACTTACCAACAACTTTGCCCTGATTCGCTAGGGGCTCTTCAGTGTGAAAAAAGCCGTGAAAAGCCAACGACCTGTAAACCTAGACCTAAGGACCATCAAGCTCCCCGTCACTGCGTACACGTCCATCCTGCACCGTATCTCCGGCGTCATCCTGTTCCTCGGCCTTGCCATCATGCTTTATGCACTGGGCAAGTCGCTGGGTTCCGAGGAAGGCTTCGGCGAGGTGAAGGCGTGTCTGACCAGCCCGCTGGCCAAGTTCGTGACCTGGGGCCTGCTGTCCGCCCTGCTTTATCACCTCGTGGCAGGTGTGCGTCACCTGATCATGGACATGGGTATCGGTGAGACGCTGGAAGGCGGCAAGCTGGGCTCGAAAATCGTGATCGTCATCTCCGTGGTGCTGATCGTTCTGGTGGGAGTTTGGGTATGGTAACCAATGTCACGAACCTGTCGCGTTCGGGTCTCTATGACTGGATGGCGCAGCGCGTTTCTGCGGTCGTTCTCGCGGCTTACTTCCTGTTCCTGATCGGCTACGTGGTCGCCCACCCAGGCATCGACTACACCCAGTGGCATGGTCTGTTCTCCAACAACGCGATGCGGATCTTCAGTCTGCTGGCCCTCGTTGCCCTGGGCGCTCACGCCTGGGTCGGCATGTGGACCATCGCCACCGACTACCTGACGCCAATGTCGTTCGGCAAGTCGGCAACTGCGATTCGTTTCCTGTTCCAGGCGGTATGCGGCGTTGCGATGTTCGCTTACTTCGTCTGGGGTGTGCAGATTCTCTGGGGTATCTGATCCATGGCTAGCATTCCAACCATTTCTTTCGACGCCATCATCATCGGTGGCGGCGGTGCCGGCATGCGCGCTGCGCTGCAGCTGGCTCAAGGCGGCCACAAGACCGCCGTGGTCACCAAGGTCTTCCCGACCCGTTCGCACACTGTATCCGCCCAGGGCGGCATTACCTGCGCCATCGCCTCGGCCGACCCGAACGACGACTGGCGCTGGCACATGTACGATACCGTCAAGGGCTCCGACTACATCGGTGACCAGGACGCTATCGAATACATGTGTCAGGAAGGCCCGGCTGCGGTCTTCGAACTGGACCACATGGGCCTGCCGTTCTCGCGTACCGAAACCGGTCGTATCTACCAGCGTCCGTTCGGTGGCCAGTCCAAGGACTTCGGCAAAGGCGGGCAGGCTGCCCGTACCTGCGCCGCGTCCGACCGTACCGGTCACGCGCTGCTGCACACCCTGTACCAGGGCAACCTGAAAGCCGGCACCACCTTCCTCAACGAGTACTACGCCGTAGACCTGGTGAAGAACCAGGACGGCGCGTTCGTGGGTGTGATCGCGATCTGCATCGAAACCGGCGAAACCCTGTACATCAAGTCCAAGGCCACCGTACTGGCCACTGGCGGTGCCGGCCGTATCTATGCCTCCACCACCAACGCCCTGATCAACACCGGTGACGGCGTGGGCATGGCCCTGCGTGCCGGCGTACCGGTGCAGGACATCGAAATGTGGCAGTTTCACCCGACCGGCATCGCCGGCGCCGGTGTACTGGTCACCGAAGGTTGCCGCGGTGAAGGTGGCTACCTGATCAACGCCCACGGCGAGCGCTTCATGGAGCGTTACGCGCCGAACGCCAAGGACCTGGCCGGCCGCGACGTGGTCGCCCGTTCCATGGTCAAGGAAATCATCGCCGGCAACGGCGTGGGCCCGAACAAGGACCACGTACTGCTGAAGCTGGACCACCTGGGCGAGGAAGTGCTGCACAGCCGCCTGCCAGGTATCTGCGAACTGTCCAAGACCTTCGCCCACGTCGACCCGGTGGTCGCGCCGGTACCGGTCATTCCGACCTGCCACTACATGATGGGCGGCGTTGCCACCAACATTCACGGCCAGGCCATCACCATGGACGCCGAAGGCAACGACCAGATCATCCCTGGCCTGTTCGCCGTAGGTGAAGTGGCGTGCGTATCGGTGCACGGTGCCAACCGCCTGGGCGGCAACTCGCTGCTCGACCTGGTGGTGTTCGGCCGTGCTGCCGGCCTGCACCTGGAGAAGGCGCTGAGCGAAGGCGTGGAATACCGCGACGCCAGCGACACCGACGTCGATGTTGCCCTGAACCGCCTGAACAAGCTGAACGAGCGCACCACCGGTGAAGACGTTGCCAGCCTGAAGCGCGAGCTGCAGAGCTGCATGCAGAACTACTTCGGTGTATTCCGTACTGGTGAATACATGCAGAAGGGTATCGAGCAGCTGGCCGGTCTGCGCGACCGTATCGCCAACGTCAAGATCAACGACAAGTCCAAGGCCTTCAACACTGCGCGTATCGAGGCACTGGAACTACAGAACCTGCTGGAAGTCGCCGAAGCTACCGCCATCGCGGCCGAAGCCCGTAAAGAGTCCCGCGGCGCTCACGCCCGTGAAGACTACGAAGACCGTGACGACGAAAACTGGCTGTGCCACACCCTGTACTACCCGGGTGAGAAGCGCGTCGCCAAGCGTGGCGTCAACTTTGCGCCGAAGACTGTTCCAGCCTTCGAACCAAAAGTCCGGACTTACTAAGGGTGGCCGCTATGTTGCAAGTCGAAGTTTATCGTTACAACCCGGACACCGATTCCGCGCCGAAAATGCAGACCTTCCAGGTCGATACCGGCGGCAAGGACCTGATGGTGCTGGACGTGCTGGCACTGATCAAGGAGCAGGACGAAGGGTTCTCCTACCGTCGCTCGTGCCGTGAAGGCGTTTGCGGTTCCGATGGCATGAACATCAACGGCAAGAACGGCCTGGCCTGCATCACTCCGCTGTCGGCGGTGGTGAAGGGCAACAAGCTGATCCTGCGTCCGCTGCCGGGCCTGCCGGTCATTCGTGACCTGGTCGTCGACATGAGCATCTTCTACAAGCAGTACGAGAAGGTGAAGCCGTTCCTGCAGAACGACACGCCGGCGCCAGCTATCGAGCGTCTGCAGTCGCCGGAAGACCGTGACAAGCTGGACGGCCTGTACGAGTGCATCCTGTGCGCTTGCTGCTCGACTTCCTGCCCGTCGTTCTGGTGGAACCCGGACAAGTTCCTGGGCCCCGCTGCACTGCTGCAGGCCTATCGCTTCCTGGCCGACAGCCGCGATACCAAGACCCAGGAGCGCCTGGCGTCCCTGGATGACCCGTTCAGCGTATTCCGCTGCCGCGGGATCATGAACTGCGTCAACGTTTGCCCTAAAGGTCTGAACCCGACCAAGGCAATCGGTCACGTACGTAACATGCTGCTGCAAAGCGGTACCTGATACAAAGCGTTGTACCTGCAGTAAGCCGAGGTGCGGGCGGTGAGCCCGCACTGAGGTAAAACCCGAACAAAGGCCCACAAAGCCTGCGTTCATTACCTATGAAGATATGAGACCAGCAGGGGCTTTCCGGGCTGGTACCCGGAAAATCAGCAGGATCCAAGTGGCGTGGTTCAGTCGCTGTGTTCGGACTTTTCCAGGTTTGCTGTGGCTCTCGCCGATCAGTCCCCTAACCGAGGGTGACCAAGCATGCAAGAAAGCGTGATGCAGCGCATGTGGGAAAGCGCCCACCTTTCAGGTGGTAACGCTGCATATGTGGAAGAGCTTTATGAGCTCTACCTGCACGACCCTAACGCTGTGCCAGAAGAGTGGCGCACCTACTTCCAGAAGTTGCCCGCCGACGGCAGCACCGCTACCGATGTATCGCACTCGACAATCCGCGACCATTTCGTACTGCTGGCGAAGAACCAGCGCCGCGCCCAACCGGTATCTGCCGGGAGCGTGAGCAGTGAACACGAGAAGAAGCAGGTTGAAGTTCTGCGACTGATCCAGGCCTATCGCATGCGCGGCCATCAGGCTGCCAAGCTCGACCCGTTGGGGTTGTGGCAGCGTCCAGCGCCTGTAGACCTGTCGATCAATCACTACGGCTTGACCAATGCCGATCTTGATACGACCTTCCGTGCCGGCGACCTGTTCATCGGCAAAGAGGAGGCGAGCCTACGCGAGATCGTCGAGGCGCTCCAGAAGACATATTGTCGCACCATTGGCGCCGAGTTCACCCACATCGTCGACTCCGAGCAGCGCAGCTGGTTCCAGCAGCGCCTGGAAAGCGTGCGCGGCCGTCCGGAGTTCTCCGCCGACGTGCAGGCCCACCTGCTCGAGCGCGTGACCGCCGGTGAAGGCCTCGAGAAATACCTGGGCACCAAGTACCCGGGCACCAAGCGTTTCGGCCTCGAGGGCGGCGAAAGCCTGATCCCGATGCTGGACGAGATGATCCAGCGTTCCGGCTCCTACGGCACCAAGGAAGTCGTGATCGGCATGGCCCACCGTGGCCGCCTGAACGTGCTGGTGAACACCTTCGGCAAGAACCCGCGCGAGCTGTTCGACGAGTTCGAAGGCAAGAAGATGAACGAGCTGGGCTCCGGTGACGTGAAGTATCACCAGGGCTTCTCCTCGAACGTGATGACCCCGGGTGGCGAAGTGCACCTGGCCATGGCGTTCAACCCGTCCCACCTGGAAATCGTCTCGCCCGTGGTCGAGGGTTCGGTGCGCGCCCGCCAGGACCGCCGCAACGACACCGTTGGCGACAAGGTACTGCCGATCTCGATCCACGGCGATGCCGCATTCGCCGGCCAGGGCGTGGTCATGGAAACCTTCCAGATGTCGCAGACCCGCGGTTTCAAGACCGGCGGCACCGTGCACATCGTGATCAACAACCAGGTCGGTTTCACCATCAGCAACCCGCTGGATGCGCGCTCCACCGAGTACGCCACCGACGTGGCCAAGATGATCCAGGCGCCGATCCTGCACGTGAACGGCGACGACCCGGAAGCCGTGCTGTTCGTGACCCAGCTGGCCATCGACTACCGCATGCAGTTCAAGCGTGACGTGGTCATCGACCTGGTCTGCTACCGCCGTCGCGGCCACAACGAGGCCGACGAACCGAACGGCACCCAGCCGCTGATGTACCAGCAGATCAGCAAGCAGCGCACCACCCGTGAGCTGTACGCCGATGCACTGATCCAGGCCGGCCGCATCGATGCCGAGCGCGCCCAGGCCAAGATCGACGAGTACCGCAACGCGCTGGACAACGGCCTGCACGTGGTCAAGAGCCTGGTCAAGGAGCCGAACCGCGAGCTGTTCGTCGACTGGCGTCCGTACCTGGGCCATGCCTGGACCGCGCGTCACGACACCCGCTTCGACCTCAAGACCCTGCAGGAACTGTCGGCCAAGCTGCTGGAGATCCCGGAAGGCTTCGTCGTGCAGCGCCAGGTCGCCAAGATCTACGAAGACCGCCAGAAGATGCAGGCCGGTGGCTTGCCGATCAACTGGGGTTATGCAGAGACCATGGCTTACGCCACCCTGCAGTTCGAAGGTCACCCGATCCGCATGACCGGCCAGGACATCGGCCGTGGCACCTTCTCGCACCGTCACGCGGTGCTGCACAACCAGAAGGACGCCAGCACCTACGTACCGCTGAAGAACCTGTTCCCGGGCCAGCCGAAGTTCGAACTGTACGACTCGTTCCTGTCGGAAGAGGCGGTACTGGCCTTCGAATACGGCTACTCCACCACCACGCCGAACGCGCTGGTGATCTGGGAAGCCCAGTTCGGTGACTTCGCCAACGGTGCGCAAGTGGTGATCGACCAGTTCATCACCAGCGGCGAGCACAAGTGGGGCCGCCTGTGCGGTCTGACCATGCTGCTGCCACACGGTTATGAAGGGCAGGGCCCGGAGCACTCCTCCGCGCGCCTGGAGCGTTACCTGCAGCTGTGCGCCGAGCACAACATCCAGGTCTGCGTACCGACCACTCCGGCCCAGATCTACCACCTGCTGCGTCGCCAGGTCATTCGTCCGCTGCGCAAGCCGCTGATCGTCCTGACGCCGAAGTCGCTGCTGCGCCACAAACTGGCCGTGTCGACCCTCGAGGACCTGGCAGAAGGTTCGTTCCAGACCGTGATCCCGGAAATCGACAGCCTCGATCCGGCCAAGGTCGAACGCCTGATCCTGTGCGGTGGCAAGGTTTACTACGACCTGCTGGAAAAACGCCGTGCCGAAGGCCGCGAAGACATCGCCATCGTGCGTATCGAGCAGCTGTATCCGTTCCCGGAGGACGACCTGGTCGAAATCCTGGCGCCGTACACCAACCTCAAGCATGCGGTCTGGTGTCAGGAAGAGCCGATGAACCAGGGCGCCTGGTACAGCAGCCAGCACCACATGCGCCGTATCCTGGGCCGCCACAACAAGGCACTGGTCCTGGAATACGCCGGCCGCGACGCTTCCGCCGCGCCAGCCTGTGGTTACGCTTCGAAGCACGCCGAACAGCAGGAAAAACTGCTGCAAGACGCCTTCACTGTCTAACGCCTTCGCGCACCTGAAACCGAATTTAAGGAAACACTGATAATGGCTATCGAGATCAAAGCCCCAACCTTCCCGGAATCGGTTGCCGATGGCACCGTTGCCACCTGGCACAAGCAGCCGGGCGATGCCGTCAAGCGTGACGAGCTGATCGTCGACATCGAGACCGACAAGGTCGTCCTGGAAGTACTGGCTACCGCCGACGGCGTACTGGGCGCCATCGTCAAGGGCGAGGGCGACACCGTCCTGTCCGACGAAGTGCTGGGTTCGATCGTTGAAGGCGGTGCTGCCGCCGCTGCTCCAGCCGCCGCCCCGGCCGCTGCTGCTCCGGCTGCCGCTGCTGCCGACGCTGGCGAAGAAGACCCGGTTGCCGCCCCGGCCGCGCGCAAGCTGGCTGAAGAAAACGGCATCGACCTGGCCAGCGTTGCCGGCACTGGCAAAGGTGGTCGCATCACCAAGGAAGACGTCGTCGCTGCCGTCGCCAACAAGAAGTCGGCCCCGGCCCCGGCGGCCAAGCCAGCTGCCGCTGCTGCCCCGGTTGTGGTTGCCGCTGGCGACCGCACCGAGAAGCGCGTGCCGATGACCCGCCTGCGTGCCAAGATCGCCGAGCGTCTGGTCGAAGCCCAGTCGAGCATGGCCATGCTGACCACCTTCAACGAAGTCGACATGACCGAAGTCATGGCCCTGCGTTCGAAGTACAAGGACCTGTTCGAGAAGACCCACAACGGCGTGCGCCTGGGCTTCATGTCGTTCTTCGTCAAGGCCGCTACCGAAGCCCTGAAGCGCTTCCCGGCCGTGAACGCCTCGATCGATGGCAACGACATCGTCTACCATGGCTACGCCGACGTCGGCGTTGCCGTGTCCAGCGACCGTGGCCTGGTGGTACCGGTACTGCGTAACGCCGAGTCGATGAGCCTGGCGGAAATCGAGAACGGCATCGCCACCTTCGGCAAGAAGGCCCGTGACGGCAAGCTGGCCATCGAAGAGATGACCGGTGGCACCTTCACCATCACCAATGGTGGTACCTTCGGTTCGATGATGTCGACCCCGATCGTCAACCCGCCGCAGGCCGCCATCCTCGGCATGCACAACATCATCCAGCGCCCGATGGCCATCAACGGCCAGGTCGTGATTCGCCCGATGATGTACCTGGCGCTGTCGTACGATCACCGCCTGATCGACGGCAAGGAAGCGGTAACCTTCCTGGTCACCATCAAGAACCTGCTGGAAGACCCGTCTCGCCTGCTGCTGGACATCTAATCGCGCAGCTGCAAGCGGCAAGCGGCAGGCTTCAGTTTGAAGCCTGCCGGTCTTGCGGCTTGCAGCTTGTCGCTTGAAGCTAAAAAAGGAATCTTTTATGACCCAGAAATTCGACGTAGTGGTGATTGGTGCAGGTCCTGGCGGCTATGTGGCTGCCATCAAGGCCGCACAGCTCGGTCTGAAGACTGCCTGTATCGAAAAATACACCGACGCCGAGGGCAAGCTGGCCCTGGGCGGCACCTGCCTGAACGTGGGTTGCATTCCTTCCAAGGCGCTGCTGGACAGCTCCTGGAAATACAAGGAAGCCAAAGAGAGCTTCAATGTCCACGGTATCTCCACTGGCGAAGTGAAGATGGACGTCGCCGCGATGGTTGGCCGCAAGGCTGGCATCGTCAAGAACCTGACCGGTGGTGTTGCCACCCTGTTCAAGGCCAACGGCGTGACCTCGATCCAGGGCCACGGCAAGCTGCTGGCGGGCAAGAAGGTCGAAGTCACCAAGGCTGACGGCACCACCGAAGTCATCGAAGCCGAGAACGTGATCCTGGCTTCCGGTTCGCGCCCGATCGACATTCCGCCGGCTCCGGTCGACCAGAACGTCATCGTCGACTCCACCGGTGCCCTGGAATTCCAGGCCGTGCCGAAGCGCCTGGGCGTAATCGGTGCTGGCGTGATCGGCCTCGAGCTGGGCTCGGTATGGGCGCGCCTGGGTGCCGAAGTCACCGTCCTGGAAGCCCTGGACACCTTCCTGATGGCTGCCGACACCGCCGTGTCGAAAGAAGCCCAGAAGACCCTGACCAAGCAAGGCCTGGACATCAAGCTGGGCGCACGCGTCACCGGTTCGAAAGTCAACGGCAACGAAGTTGAAGTGACCTACACCGACGCCAATGGCGAACAGAAGATCACCTTCGACAAGCTGATCGTCGCGGTCGGCCGTCGCCCGGTGACCACTGACCTGCTGGCTGCCGACAGCGGCGTGACCATCGACGAGCGTGGCTACATCTTCGTCGACGACTACTGCGCCACCAGCGTGCCGGGCGTCTACGCCATCGGCGACGTGGTACGCGGCATGATGCTGGCCCACAAGGCTTCGGAAGAAGGCATCATGGTGGTCGAGCGCATCAAGGGCCACAAGGCTCAGATGAACTACGACCTGATCCCGTCGGTCATCTACACCCACCCGGAAATCGCGTGGGTCGGCAAGACCGAACAGGCCTTGAAGGCCGAGGGCGTTGAGGTTAACGTGGGCACCTTCCCGTTCGCGGCCAGCGGCCGTGCGATGGCTGCCAACGACACCGGTGGTTTCGTCAAGGTCATCGCCGATGCCAAGACCGACCGCGTCCTGGGTGTACACGTGATTGGCCCATCGGCTGCCGAACTGGTGCAGCAGGGTGCAATCGCAATGGAATTCGGCACCAGTGCCGAGGACCTGGGCATGATGGTCTTCAGCCATCCGACCCTGTCCGAAGCGTTGCATGAAGCAGCGCTGGCTGTGAATGGCGGCGCCATTCACGTGGCCAACCGTAAGAAGCGTTAATTATAAGAAACCACGGCGGGCTGCCCGTCGTGAGTCTTGCGTGCATGACTCACCGCGGAAAGTCCGCCGGACCGGATCACACGGGAAAACCGGGGTCAACGGTCACAGGTGGTGCGGCGCCCAATGGCGCAGCGCCGAAGCGCAGTACCTAACGAAGACGGTAAAAAGCATGAATCTTCACGAGTATCAGGGTAAGCAGCTGTTCGCTGAATACGGCCTGCCAGTTTCCAAGGGTTTCGCTGTCGATACCCCTGAGCAAGCGGCAGAAGCCTGCGACAAGATCGGCGGGAACGAGTGGGTGGTAAAAGCCCAGGTTCACGCGGGTGGTCGCGGCAAGGCGGGCGGCGTCAAGCTGGTTCGCAGCAAAGAAGACGCCAAGGCGTTCGCTGCACAGTGGTTGGGCAAGAATCTGGTTACCTACCAGACCGATGCCAACGGTCAACCCGTCTCCAAGATTCTGGTCGAATCCTGCACTGACATCGCCAAAGAGCTGTACCTGGGCGCTGTAGTCGATCGTTCGAGCCGCCGTATCGTGTTCATGGCCTCCACCGAAGGTGGCGTGGACATCGAGAAAGTCGCTCACGAAACCCCTGAAAAGATCCTCAAGGCCACGATCGATCCGCTGGTCGGCGCTCAGCCGTTCCAGGGCCGTGAACTGGCGTTCCAGCTGGGTCTGGAAGGCAAGCAGGTTCAACAGTTCGCCAAGATCTTCGTAGGCCTGGCCAAGCTGTTCAAGGACCACGACCTGGCGCTGCTGGAAGTGAACCCGCTGGTGATCAAGGCCGACGGCGACCTGCACTGCCTCGATGCCAAGATCAACATCGACGCCAACGCCATGTACCGTCAGCCGAAGCTGAAAACCTTCCACGACCCGTCGCAGGACGACGCCCGTGAAGCCCACGCTGCCAAGTTCGAACTGAACTACGTTGCCCTCGAAGGCAACATCGGCTGCATGGTCAACGGTGCCGGCCTGGCCATGGGTACCATGGACATCGTCAACCTGCACGGCGGCAAGCCGGCCAACTTCCTCGACGTTGGCGGTGGTGCTACCAAAGAGCGCGTTACCGAAGCGTTCAAGATCATTCTGTCCGACAGCAATGTCGCGGCCGTTCTGGTCAACATCTTCGGCGGCATCGTTCGCTGCGACATGATTGCCGAAGGCATCATCGGTGCAGTGAAAGAAGTCGGCGTCAAGGTTCCGGTGGTCGTTCGCCTCGAAGGCAACAACGCCGAACTGGGCGCTAAAGTACTGGCAGAAAGCGGTTTGAACATCATTGCGGCAACCAGCCTGACCGACGCTGCTCAACAAGTTGTCAAAGCTGCGGAGGGCAAGTAATGAGCGTCCTGATCAATAAAGACACCAAGGTTATCTGCCAGGGCTTCACCGGCTCGCAGGGTACTTTCCACTCCGAACAGGCCATCGCCTACGGCACCAAGATGGTCGGCGGCGTAACCCCAGGCAAGGGTGGCACCACCCACCTGGGCCTGCCGGTGTTCAACACCGTGAAAGAAGCGGTAGAGGCCACCGGCGCTGACGCTTCGGTCATCTACGTTCCGGCTCCTTTCTGCAAGGACTCGATCCTGGAAGCGGCCTTCGGCGGCATCAAGCTGATCGTCTGCATCACCGAAGGCATTCCTACCCTGGACATGCTGGATGCCAAGGTCAAGTGCGACGAGCTGGGCGTGACCCTGATCGGCCCTAACTGCCCAGGCGTCATCACCCCGGGCGAGTGCAAGATCGGCATCATGCCAGGCCACATCCACCTGCCAGGCAAGGTCGGTATCGTTTCGCGTTCCGGCACCCTGACCTACGAAGCGGTCAAGCAGACCACCGACGCCGGCTTCGGCCAGTCGACCTGCGTCGGTATCGGTGGCGACCCGATTCCAGGCTCCAACTTCATCGACATCCTGAAGCTGTTCCAGGAAGACCCGAAGACCGAGGCGATCGTCATGATCGGCGAGATCGGCGGTTCGGCTGAAGAAGAAGCTGCGGCCTACATCAAGGCCAACGTCACCAAGCCTGTCGTTTCCTACATCGCTGGTGTTACCGCTCCGGCGGGCAAGCGCATGGGCCACGCTGGCGCCATCATCTCCGGCGGCAAGGGTACTGCAGACGAGAAGTTCGCTGCCCTGCAGGACGCTGGTGTGAAGACCGTGCGTTCCCTGGCTGACATCGGCAAGGCCCTGGCCGAGCTGACTGGCTGGGAAGTCAAGAAGTAATACCGCTGCACCCCCCCACGCGCACAGAGGCCACCTTCGGGTGGCCTTTGTCGTTTCCGGGGGTTGGGTATTCCTGTACCGGCCTCTTCGCGGGCTTGCCCGCTCCCACAGGCGATCACCACAGGCTCGGAATGTGGAGATCTCCTGTGGGAGCGGGCAAGCCCGCGAAGAGGCCGGTACAGGCAATATTGATTTTTCGATGGGTTTGATAGGAATTTTCAGGCAGACGAATTTCCCGATATCGGGATAATCCTGACCGTCCCGCGGTTGCACAGACGACAAACACATACGCACATCGGACAAGCAGCACTGTGCCAGTGCGTTTAAGTGACAAAACAGTTACCCTACGCGCTCACTCTGTGCCCGTCCCCCAAAAGGGAACGACACGCTAAACGGGTCTGGCTTATCAAGCCGGGCAGCATTTCCCCCAACCCATGGGGAAATCCCTTCTCGAATCCCGATTTCAGCAGTGTGGTACTACCTTAAATGAAAGTTTTAAAAGGCCAGGACATCCTGGCGCTTGGCTTTATGACGTTTGCGCTTTTCGTGGGCGCGGGCAACATCATCTTCCCGCCTATCGTCGGCCTGCAGTCTGGCCCGCACGTATGGATGGCCGCCCTGGGCTTCCTGGTTACCGCCGTGGGCCTGCCGGTCATCACCGTGGTCGCCCTGGCCAAGGTCGGTGGCGGTATGGATGCCCTTAGCAGCCCGATCGGCAAGTTCTTTGGTGGCCTGCTGGCGGCCGTGTGCTACCTGTCGGTCGGTCCGCTGTTCGCCACCCCGCGCACCGCGACCGTGTCGTTCGAAGTGGGTGTGGCACCGCTGACCGGCGAAAGCCCGCTGGCACTGTTCATCTACAGCCTGGTGTACTTCCTCGTGGTGCTGGCGGTGTCCATGTACCCGGGCAAGTTGCTCGATACCGTGGGCCGCTTCCTGGCGCCGTTGAAGATCATCGCCCTGGCGGTGCTGGGCATCGCCGCCTTCGCACTGCCCGCCGGGACCATGGGTGAAGCGCAGCCGGCCTATGCCGCCGCGGCCTTCTCCAAGGGCTTCTCCGATGGCTACCTGACCATGGACACCCTGGGCGCCCTGGTATTCGGTATCGTCATCGTCAATGCCATCCGCTCGCGCGGGGTCGAGTCGCCGAAGCTGATCACCCGCTATGCGATCATCGCCGGCCTGATCGCCGGTGTCGGCCTGGCCCTGGTGTACGTAAGCCTGTTCCGCCTGGGCGCCGGCAGCCACGAGATCGCGGCGGGTGCCACCAATGGCGCGGCGGTGCTGCATGCCTATGTGCAGCACACCTTCGGCTCGCTGGGCAGCGGCTTCCTCGCCGTGCTGATCGCACTGGCGTGCCTGGTCACCGCTGTCGGCCTGACCTGCGCCTGCGCCGAGTATTTCAGCCAGATCCTGCCGCTGTCGTACCGTGCCCTTGTGGTGATCCTGGCGGGCTTCTCGCTGCTGATTTCCAACCTCGGCCTGACCAAGCTGATCATGTTCTCGATCCCGGTGCTCACCGCGATCTACCCACCCTGCATCGTGGTGGTCGGCCTGAGCTTCGTTAAAGAGCTGTGGAACTCGCCGACCCGCATCCTGGCGCCAGTGATGCTGGTGTCGCTGCTGTTCGGCATGGTCGATGCCATCAAGGGCAGCAGCATTGCCCACGTGCTGCCGGACTTCCTGGCCCACCTGCCGCTGAGCGACCAGGGCCTGGCCTGGCTGGTGCCTTCGGTGGTGACCCTGGTCGGCGCCGTGGCCTGCGACCGCCTGCTGGGCAAGCCGCGCGAAGCGCTGGCCTGACAGTCGAAGCCTGAGGGCGGCACTGGCCACAAGCCACAAGGTGCTCGCCAAGGGTGGAAGCCCAAAAGAGCCCCGTATCCGAGAGGATACGGGGCTTTTTGTTTGCCTGCACCGGCCTCTTCGCGGGCGCGCCCGCTCCCACAGGTAAAGCGCAAGCCTCAGAATTGGCGGTGTACCTGTGGGAGCGGGCGTGCCCGCGAAGAGGCCGGGATGAGCAGTACAAATATCAGGATGGATGTGTGCCTTTTGCCGCTTGCCAGCGTCGAAATCCGGTCCCTATCCTTCAGGTATCTGGCCCGCTCGGGAACCCTGCATGAACTTCATCCAAAGCAATCTCAACAACCTGTTGGCCATCGCCTGGTTCGCCTTGTGCTGGGGCGGCTACACCCGCTATGCCATCTGGAAGGGCCGCGACACCGCGTGCCTGGCCAGCGTGCTGCATCTCTACCGTGAGGACTGGATGCGCCGCATGCTGTTGCGTGACAACCGCATCGCCGATGCCAGCGTAATTGGCAACCTTGAGCGCAACGCGTCGTTCTTCGCCTCCAGTACCCTGATCATCCTGGCGGGTATCCTCACTGTGCTCGGCGCTTCCGACCGGGCACTGTCATTGCTGGCGGACCTGCCGCTGGTGCAACAAACCTCGCAGGGCATGTCGGAGATCAAGCTGTTGTGCCTGGCAATGGTGTTCGTCTACGCCTTCTTCACCTTCAGCTGGTGCATGCGCCAGTACAACTTCGCCGCAGTGCTGGTGGGTTCGGCGCCGATGATCGGCGAGCGCCTGGTCAATGAACTGGAACGCAAGGCATTCGCCTCGCGGGCGGCAAGGGTGTTGTCACTGGCAGCCAACCAGTTCAACTTCGGGCTGCGTTCTTATTACTTCGGCATGGCCATGTTGAGCTGGTTCATCAGCCCGTGGTTATTCATGGCCATGAGTGTGGGCGTGGTGCTGATTCTGTACCGCCGCGAGTTCCATTCGGACGTGCTGGATGTGATGGTATTCACACCCACTGAAAGTCTGCCAACCGAAGTGCCGAGGGAACACGCTGTGGGCGTAAACAACTGAAACGTTTTACTTGCTGTTTTCAGGCACAAAAAAACCCGACCATGTCGGGTTTTTTTGTGTAGACCGATTACTGCTTGGCAGGTTCGGCCGGGGTGGCTGGCGCGGCTTCCGGAGCCGGAGTAGCCGGAGCGGCTTCTTCGGCAGCCTTCTGCTCGGCTTCGGCCTGATCTTTGGCGGCTTCGGCGTTTTCCTTGGCAGCCTCGTTCATTTTATCCTGAGCTTCGCCCGCTTTTTCCTGGGCTTGCTCGGCGTGTTGCTGTGCGTCCTGGGCTTTGTCTTCGCTCGCTTTATCGCAAGCAGCCAGGCCCATGGCAGCGGCCAGCATCAGAGCAAAAGCAAAAGGTTTACGCATGGGGGTGTTTCTCCTTGGTGGAATAAGTGACTTGTTCCTTCGAGTCCAACTACGCGGAATAAGTTCCGCGAAGGTTACACATATATAACATCCTCTTCTATATAGACTTTTTAACGAATTTATGCCGCAGTGGCAAGGTGGGTGGTAACAGCCTATGAGCGATGCAACCTTGAAGGCCATGGCCGAGCGTTTTCTCTCGGCGCTGCAACATTGTCAGTTATTGCAGATGCGCGTGGCCCAGGCCGATGCCGATGGCATGACCCTGGTCCTGCCCTGGTCGCCGGCCATTGTCGGCAACCCGCAGACCGGTGCCGTGCACGGCGGCGCGCTGACCACGCTGATGGACACCACCTGCGGCATGGCCACCTTGTGCGTGCTACCGCGTTTCGAAGTGTGCCCGACCCTGGACCTGCGCATCGACTACATGCACCCGGCCGAAGCCGGCAAGGCCATCTACGGTCACGCCCAGTGCTATCGGGTAACCCGCGACGTAATCTTTACCCGTGGCACGGCCTACCAGGACGACCCGGCGCAACCGATCTGCCAGGTAGTGGGTACGTTCATGCGCCTGGGCCAGCAGATCAAGGGTGGCATCCGTTTCGGCAACAGCCTGAAGGAGGGCGGCGCATGATTCCGCACGCGGTTCGCCAGCAGCTCAACGCCGCCCACGCGGTTGGCGATTACCGGCCTTTACTGGCGCTGATTCCCTATGCCAGCCTGATCGGCATCGAATGCGAACGCCAGGGCGATGATCTGCTGTTCCGCCTGCCGGCCAGCCAGGACAACATCGGCAACCCGCTGCTGCCGGCGATCCACGGCGGGGTGATTGCAGGCTTCATGGAGTTGTCGGCAGCCCTTTATCTGTTGATCTACAGCGAGAGCGCGAGCATTCCGAAGATCATCGACTTTTCCATCGACTACCTGCGCGCCGGGCACTTTCGCGATACCTATGCCCAGTGCCAGCTATGGCGCCAGGGGCGGCGGGTGACCAATGTGGCGATCACGGCTTGGCAGGGCGACCGGCAGGCGCCGATTGCCACCGCCCGTGCGCATTTCAAGATCGAACCGGAAACGCCCTTGAAATCATCCGGGCAGCCCCCATCTGCATGACATCCGCCGTTAACGCAGGCCGAACCGGCCGCCGGCGCCAACTGCCATCAGATCGGAGTTTTGAAGACCATGAGTGTGGAGACTCAAAAAGAAACGCTGGGCTTCCAGACCGAGGTGAAGCAGCTGCTGCACCTCATGATCCATTCCTTGTATTCGAACAAGGAGATCTTCCTGCGTGAATTGATCTCCAACGCCTCCGACGCCGCCGACAAGCTGCGTTTCGAGGCCCTGGCCAAGCCAGAGCTGTTCGAGGACGACGCCGACCTGAAGATTCGCCTGAGCTTCGACAAGGACGCCGGTACCGTGACCCTCGAGGACAACGGCATCGGCATGAGCCGCGAAGACGTCATCGCCCACCTGGGCACCATCGCCAAGTCCGGCACCGCCGACTTCATGAAGAACCTCACCGGTGACCAGAAGAAGGACTCGCACCTGATCGGTCAGTTCGGTGTGGGCTTCTACTCCGCTTTCATCGTCGCCGACAAGGTCGACGTGTACAGCCGCCGCGCCGGCCTGCCGGCCGCCGAAGGCGTGCACTGGTCGTCGAAGGGCGAGGGCGAGTTCGAAGTCGCCACCGTCGACAAGCCGCAGCGCGGTACCCGCATTGTCCTGCACCTGAAGAAGGGCGAGCAGGAGTTCGCCGATGGCTGGCGCCTGCGCAACGTGGTCAAGAAATACTCCGACCACATTGCCCTGCCGATCCAGCTGCCGAAGGAGCAGGTTGCCGCCGAAGGCGAGGAGCAGCCAGCCCAGGAATGGGAAACCGTCAACCGTGCCAGCGCCCTGTGGACCCGTCCGCGTACCGAGATCAAGGACGAGGAATACCAGGAGTTCTACAAGCACATCGGCCACGACTTCGAGAACCCGCTGGCCTGGAGCCACAACAAGGTCGAAGGCAAGCTCGAATACAACTCGCTGCTGTACGTGCCGGCGCGCGCGCCGTTCGACCTGTACCAGCGCGAAGCACCACGCGGCCTGAAGCTGTACGTGCAGCGCGTGTTCATCATGGACCAGGCTGAGTCGTTCCTGCCGCTGTACCTGCGCTTCATCAAAGGCGTGGTCGACTCCAACGACCTGTCGCTGAACGTGTCGCGTGAAATCCTGCAGAAAGACCCAATCATCGACTCGATGAAGACCGCGCTGACCAAGCGCGTGCTGGACATGCTGGAGAAGCTGGCGAAGAACGAACCCGAGCAGTACAAGGGCTTCTGGAAAAACTTCGGCCAGGTGCTGAAGGAAGGCCCGGCCGAGGACTTCGCCAACAAGGAGAAGATCGCCGGCCTGCTGCGCTTCGCCTCCACCCAGGACGACAGCGGCGAGCAGAGCGTTGCCCTGGCCGACTACCTGGCCCGTGCCAAGGAAGGCCAGGACAAGATCTACTACCTGACCGGCGAATCGTATGCGCAGGTCAAGAACAGCCCGCACCTGGAAGTCTTCCGCAAGAAAGGCATCGAAGTGCTGCTGCTGACCGACCGTATCGACGAGTGGCTGATGAGCTACCTCAACGAGTTCGACGGCAAGGCCTTCGTCGACGTCGCCCGCGGCGACCTGGACCTGGGCAAGCTGGATTCGGAAGAAGACAAGAAAGCCCAGGAAGAAGTCGCCAAGGAGAAGGAAGGCCTGGTCGAGCGCCTGAAGGGCGCACTGGGTGACAGCGTGGCCGAAGTTCGCGTGTCGCACCGCCTGACCGACTCGCCGGCGATTCTTGCCATCGGTGAGCAGGACCTGGGCCTGCAGATGCGTCAGATCCTCGAGGCCAGCGGGCAGAAGGTGCCGGAGTCCAAGCCGATCTTCGAGTTCAACCCGACCCACCCGCTGATCGAGAAGCTGGACAACGAGCAGAGCGAAGACCGCTTCGCCGAGCTGTCGCATATCCTCTTCGATCAGGCGGCCCTGGCAGCCGGTGACAGCCTGAAGGACCCTGCGGCTTACGTTCGTCGCCTGAACAAGCTGCTGGTCGAGCTGTCTGCTTGAGTTGATGGATGAAAAGCCCGCTTCGGCGGGCTTTTTTCATGGCGGGCATTGTGATCATGAGTGGCAAAGGAGTGTTTGATGAGCAAAGTAATCGTCGAATCGCTGGTCTACCACCTCTCCGGCAAGACCTACGAAAGCCGCCTGGTGTATGAGCCGGGTGCGCTCCGCCGCCCTGGCTTGGTGATGGCGCCGAACTGGATGGGCATTGGCGAAGGGGCCGAGCGCATCGCCAAGGAAGTGGCCGAGAAGGGCTATGTGGTGCTGATTGCCGACCTGTACGGGCAATCGTTGCGCCCGTCTAATGCCGACGAGGCGGGTGCGGCCATGATGCCGCTGAAGAACGACCGTGGCGAATTGCGCAAGCGCATGCAGGAAGCCCTGGCCCAGCTGCTGGGGCAGTCGAAGGCGCTGCTGGAGCCGGGCAAGGTGGCCACGTTCGGCTTCTGCTTCGGTGGCTGCTGTGCCCTGGAGCTGGCACGTTCTGGCGCCGACCTGCGCGCGGCGGTGTCGTTCCATGGCACCCTGGACACGCCGGACCCTGCGGATGCCAAGCGCATCAAGGGCGCGGTGCTGGTGCTGCACGGCGCCTCGGACCCGCTGGTGCCGAAAGAGCAGCTGCCGGCGTTCGAGGACGAGATGAACGCGGCAAAGGTCGATTGGCAATTGCTCAGCTATGGCGGCGCAGTGCATTCGTTTACCGACCCGAGCGCCAATGTGCCAGGCAAGATGCAGTATGACCGGCGTACCTCGGAGCGGGCGTTCCGCGCGATGCATAATCTGCTGACTGAAGTGTTCCAGCGCTGACCTGGCCTGGGGCCGCTTTGCGGCCCCAATCAGCGTGGCAACTCGATTCTCGACGTCTCTCCCGGTACCACCGGCCAGTCCCCAGCGGCCCACCTGGCCCGGGCCTGCTCGATCAGTTCTCCATCACTGGCGACAAAATTCCAGTTCATTCGCCGTGGACCATCCAGTGGCGCACCGCCAATCAGCACCAGCTGGCACTCACCCTCCGCATACAGCGTCACCTCTTCGCCCTCCGGCAGGATCACCAGGCTGCACGGCTCCACCTCCTCATCGTTCATCACCAGCTCGCCATCGAGCAGGTACAACGCCCGCTCGGCATGCTCGGTCGGGACGCGCAAGGTGGTCGCCGGCTGCATTTGCACGTAGGCGTAAAGGGTAGGGGAAAGCACTGCCACCGGTGATTCCAGGCAGAACCCGCTGCCGGCGATCATGCAGATGCGCACCCCCAGGCTGTCACTGACGGGCAGGCTGGCAGCCGGGTAATGGCTGTAGCTCGCCGGGCCTTGTTCCTGCGCGCGCGGCGATGCCAGCCATACCTGCAACCCATGCAGGCGCGAGCCATGCGCCAAGGCATCCTCGGGCGTGCGCTCGACGTGGGCCACGCCGCTGCCTGCGGTCATCCAGCTGACGTCACCCGGTAGCACCCGCTGTGCCGAGCCGAGGCTGTCCTTGTGCAGTATTGCCCCTTCGAACAGGTAGGTCAGGGTAGACAGGCCGATATGCGGGTGCTGGCGGATGTCCATGCCATGCCCCGGGGCATAGTCGGTTTCGAGCATGTGGTCGAAAAACACGAACGGGCCGACGCTGCGGCACTGGGCCGACGGCAGCGGCCGGAGGATCGGCTGGCCCTCGACCGATTCGGCACGCGGGTGGATGACCAAGGGGCTGCTCATGGGACGGGCTCCAGGCACGGTGGAAATGCCCCAAGCATAGCGGTTTGTCTGCCTCGGCTGAACCGTCTCGCTGGGCTGCCGGTCTACTGGGTCGGTATTCGCAAAAGGACCCTGCCCATGATAGCCCGAGCGCTGGCCTGCGCGCTGTTGTCCGCCTGGTTGTGCCAGGCGGTACAGGCGCGTGACTACCGCTACAGTGATGCGCATCTGCACTACGTCGATTTCTTCCAGGAAAGCGAAGGCATGTCGGCATTGATCAAGGCGATGGATGCTGCAGGCATCGAGCAATCGATGATTTCCGGCATCCCGGTGGCCAAGAAATGGCATGAAGACGAGCCCAAGCGCCCGCGCTACTACGCGGGTGACGACGCCGATGCCTACTGGTACAGCGCCACCGACACCTATGTGGCGGCGGCACTGCAGCAGTTGCCGCCGGCGCAGCGCAAACGCTTTCACCCGTTCCTGACCGGCTTCAACCCGGTAGACAAGAATGCCGTCAGCCATATCGAGCGCATGCTCGATCTGTACCCGGGGCTGTGGCAGGGCATCGGCGAGGTGTTCACCCGGCATGACGACCTGACGGCGCTGACCAGCGGCGACACACCGCGCGCCAACAACGAAGCCATGACCCGCATCTACCACCTGGCGGCCGAGCGCGACCTGCCGGTGCTGCTGCATTCCAATATCACCTCCAAGCGCGAGCGCAACCCGCTGTACCTGGCAGAGATCGAAGAGCCGCTGCGCAATCACCCGCACACGCGTTTCATCTGGGCGCACGCCGGTACCAGCATGGAAATTCACCGGCACCAGACGCAGATGGATTTTCTCCTGCCGGTGCTGACGCGGTTGCTGGAGGATTACCCGAACCTGTATGTCGACCTGTCGTGGAGCGTGCTGGAGCCCTACCTGCTGGACGACAAGGGCGTGCCGCGCAAGGCGTGGCTGGCCCTGGTCGAGAAGTACCCGGAGCGCTTCATGCTGGGCTCGGATGTGGTAGGGCGGTTTGGCAGCCTTGGGGAGCAGATGCACGGGTTCAGGCCGTTTCTGGATGCATTGCCGGAACAGGTGGCCAACAAAGTGGCCCGGGAGAATTTTCTGGCGGTGTTGCCCAAAGTTCGCCAGTGACCTGTGCCGGCCTCTTCGCGGGCATGCCCGCTCCCACAGGGTCACCACAAGCCTGAATGCCATGGGGCCCCTGTGGGAGCGGGCGTGCCCGCGAAGAGGCCGGCACAGGCGATACAAATGAAAACGCCCCGAACCAGTCGGGGCGTTTTCGTCTACTGCATCAGCGTCTTACTTGCCAGTCCAGCGCTTGAGCACCAGGGTGGCGTTGGTGCCGCCGAAGCCGAAGCTGTTGCTCATGACCGTGTCGATCTTGGCGTTTTCTTCGGTCTTGCGCAGGATCGGCAGGTCGGCGACCTCCGGGTCCAGCTCGTCGATGTTGGCGGAGCCGGCGATGAAGTTGTTTTCCATCATCAGCAGGCAGTAGATCGCCTCGTGCACGCCGGCGGCGCCCAGCGAGTGGCCCGACAGGCTCTTGGTCGAGCTGATCTTCGGCGCGTTGGCACCGAATACTTCGCGCACGCCCTTGATCTCGGCAACGTCGCCGACCGGGGTCGAGGTGCCGTGGGTGTTCAGGTAGTCGATCGGGGTGTCGACGGTGGACAGCGCCTGCTGCATGCAGCGGATGGCACCTTCGCCGCTCGGAGCGACCATGTCGTAACCGTCGGAAGTAGCGCCGTAGCCGACGATTTCGGCGTAGATCTTGGCGCCGCGGGCCAGCGCGTGTTCCAGCTCCTCGACCACTACCATGCCGCCACCACCGGCGATGACGAAGCCGTCACGGTCGGCGTCGTAGGCGCGCGAGGCTAGTTCCGGGGTCTCGTTGCGCTTGGTCGACAGGGCACCCATGGCGTCGAACAGGAACGACTGGCTCCAGTGCTCTTCTTCACCGCCACCGGCGAAGACGATGTCCTGCTTGCCCCACTGGATCTGCTCCAGCGCGGTACCGATGCAGTGTGCCGAAGTGGCGCAGGCCGACGAGATCGAGTAGTTGATGCCCTTGATCTTGAACGGGGTGGCCAGGCACGCCGAAACGGTGCTGCCCATGGTGCGGGTTACGCGGTACGGGCCGACACGCTTGACGCCTTTCTCGCGCAGGGTGTCCAGCGCTTCCATCTGGTTCAGGGTCGAGGCGCCGCCGGAGCCAGCCACCAGGCCGGTACGCGGGTTGGAAACCTGTTCTTCGGTCAGGCCGGCGTCCTTGATCGCGTCCTGCATCGCCAGGTAGGCGTAGGCAGCGGCATGGCCGACGAAGCGGTAGACCTTGCGGTCGATCAGTTCTTCGAGGTTGAGGTCGATGGACCCGGAAACCTGGCTACGCAGCCCCATTTCCTTGTATTCCGGGTTGTAACGGATACCCGGACGGCTGTTGCGCAGGTTTTCGGTGACGGTAGCTTTGTCATTGCCCAGGCACGATACGATGCCCAGACCAGTGATAACGACGCGGCGCATGCGAATAACCCTTAGAAATTGTCAGTGGAGGTGAACACGCCGACTCGCAGGCCTTCGGCAGTGTAGATCTCGCGGCCGTCGACGCTGACCGAGCCATCGGCGATGGCCATGTTCAGCTTGCCCTTCAGGACGCGCTTGATGTGGATGTTGTAAGTGACCTTCTTGGCCTGCGGCAGTACCTGGCCAAAGAACTTCACCTCGCCCGAACCCAGGGCGCGGCCGCGGCCCGGCAGGCCCTGCCAGCCGAGGAAGAAACCGACCAGCTGCCACATGGCGTCGAGGCCCAGGCAGCCCGGCATTACCGGGTCGCCCTCGAAATGGCAGGCGAAGAACCACAGGTCCGGGGTGATATCCAGCTCGGCGACCAATTCACCTTTGCCGTACTTGCCGCCTTCTTCGCTGATATGGGTGATGCGATCGACCATCAGCATGTTCGGCGCGGGCAGTTGCGCATTACCTGGGCCGAACAGCTCACCGCGACTGCAGCGCAGCAGGTCTTCCCGAGTAAAGGCGTGTTGTTTGGTCATGCGAGCTCCTCAATAACCCCCTGTGGCAGGGGATGAATCTTCCCGGCCGGCCCGAAAACCAACTGCTTCGGGGCGGCAGCCTACAGGTAGACTATTGCGTTGTGGTGAAAGTCACAGTGCGCCTGGTGAAAGAAGTACAGGTGTGCACTGAAACGTCTATTTTCAGGTCCGTTGAAGGTCCTGTCCAGTGTTTAAGACTGCCGCACTTTAGCATTTATCGCCAGTCGCGGTTGTCCGACCGGGCAGCCAGCGCTGCAGTACCTGCTGCAGTTCGGTGCGGCGCAAGGGTTTGCTCAGGTAGTCGTCCATCCCGGCTGCCATGCAACGCTCGCGGTCGCCCTGCAAGGCATTGGCAGTCAAGGCGATGATCGGTAGCGCGGCACCGTTGGGCAATTGGCGGATGCGCCGGGTGGCCTCATAGCCGTCCAGGTGCGGCAGGCGACAGTCCATCAGCACGGCGGCAAAGCGCTGCCGGCTGACCCGCTCGACCGCCTCCAGGCCGTCCTCGGCGGTGCATACCGCCAGCCCCAGGCTGCGCAGCATGGCGGCGATGACGCTCTGGTTGACCTGGTTGTCCTCCACCAGCAGCACCTGGTCGTGGTCGCCAACCGCAGGTTGTGTATCGGCAGGCTGCGCCAGCGCGGCCGCGGCAGGGCTGGCCAGGGCCAAGGGCATTTCCAGGGTGAAGGTCGAGCCAAGGCCTTCACGGCTTTCGCCGCGCAGCTTGCCACCCATGCGTTCGGCCAGGGTGCGGGCGATCGACAGCCCCAGCCCGGTGCCGCCATAGCGACGGGAAATCGAGCTGTCGGCCTGCTGGAAGGCCACGAACATCATTTCCAGGCGTTCGCTGTCGATGCCGATACCGGTGTCACGCACGCTGCAGGTCAGCCAGATCAGTTGCCGGTCGAGCACCTGCCAGTGCGCCTCGACCTGCACCTGCCCGCGTTCGGTGAACTTCAGTGCGTTGCCGACCAGGTTCAGCAGGATCTGGCGGATGCGCGTGGGGTCGCCGTTGACCTGCAAGTGCTCGATCCCGACCGGGAGTTGCAGGTGCAGGCCGAGGCCGCGTTGCTGGGCGCTGTGCTGGAACGACAGGACGCTGCTGGTGATCAGCTCGCCGAGGTTGAAGTCGATGTGTTCCAGCTGCAGCGCGGTACGTTCGATGCGCGAGAAGTCGAGGATGTCATTGATGACCTTGAGCAGGTGCCCGGTGGACTCGCTGGCCACCGCGGCGTACTCGGCCTGTTCGGTGTTCAGCGGCGTGGTTTCCAGCAACTGCAGCATGCCCAGCACGCCATTCATCGGTGTGCGCAGCTCGTGGCTCATCATTGCCAGGAAGTCCGACTTGGCGCGGTTGGCCTGCTCGGCCTCTTCGCGGGCCTGGATCAGCTCGGCAATCGCCTGTTTCTGCTCGTCGCTGGCCTGCTCCAGGGCATGCGCCAGGTTGTTGATATGGCGCGCCAGGTGGCCCAGCTCGCTGTCGTCGACCACCGGCAACAACCTGTCGTACTCACCCTGCTGGATGGCCTTGACCGCATGGCCCATGTCGCTGATCGGCTTGGCCAGGCTGAGGGCCAGGCGGCGCGCCAGGAGGAAGGTGAACAACAGGGCGAACAGCGCGAGGATGCCGGCCTTGATCACGATTTCCTGCTGGCGCTGGCTGAAGGCGTCATCGGACATGCCGACGATCACCCGGCCGAGGTAGTCGTCGCCGATGGCCGGGGCGGTTGTCTTGCCCTGTTGCAGGAAGTCACTGTCCAGGCGGATCTGCTGCAGGCGGATGGGCGCCTGGAACACTTCGACACGCTGCGCGCGGTTGGCGCTTTCGTCGGACTGCTCGACGTACACCAGAATGTGGTTGCGGCTGTCCTGCACTTCGAGGAAGCGCACGTGGGGAATGCTGAGGGTGGCGCGCATCAGGCCCTCGAGCACCTCGTTGTTGCCGGAGATCACCCCGTACTCCGAGGCCGGCGCCAACTGGTTGGCGATCAGTTGCCCGGTGTGGTTCAGCTCCTGGCGCAGGTCCTGGATGCGGACGAAGGTAAAGAAGCTGATCAGCAGCAGGGTCAGCAACAGGGCAGGGCCGAGGCTGATGATCTGGGTGCGGGTGTGGATGTCCCAGCTCAGGCGCTTGCTCATGGGGTGGGTTCTCCTTCGGCCATGGCCTTGGCGGCGGCGTTCGGATCGATCGGTTCAAGGCCCAGGGCGCGTGCCACCTGCTGGTTGCCGCTGACGCCGTAGCGTGCCGGATACAAGCTGCGCGGCCAGCGCGCCGGCGGCTGGTCGAGCAACTGGTCGAGTACCGCCAGCCAGTCGTCCTGGTCGCTGAAGGTGCTGGCCAGTGCGCCGGCGCGGACGAACCCGGCGTTCGGGCCGATCAGCGCCATCTGCCGGCCATAGCTGCTCAGCAGCAGGTTCTTGGCGGTCTTGGAGTTGTACAGGTCAGGGTCGTCCAGGCCCAGCAGCACATCGCTGTTGGCCAGCAGGTGCTGCAGCGGCCGGCTGTCACGCGGGTCGGGCCAGTCCTGGGCAATGATCTCCAGGCCCAGCGGGCGGGCGGCAAGGCGCAGCTCTTCGAGCAGGAAACCGCTGTGCTCGCCATACAGCACGCCAATGCGCTGGGCCTGTGGCAGCAGGTAGCGCGCCAGGCGCAGTTGCCGGCCCAGCGGTGGGTCGCTCCACAACAACGTGAGGAACGCTGGCAGCGACTTTCCCAGGCGCTGTGCAGCCTGTACTCGGCTGACCCGCATGGCCAGGGCTGGCGGGCCGGTGTTTTCACCCAGGCGCCATTCCAGCGCGGCGTTGTCCAGCAAAATCAGGCGCAGGTCGCTCTTGAGCAGGCCGGGGCGTGGCAGGTCGGCGGTGGTCTGGAAGTGCACATGATCGTGCGGGCGACGGCTTTCCAGTGCCGCGACGAAGCTGCGGATGCCGGGCTGGTCCTCTGCGCCGACCAGCACGATTTCGCTGGCGGACAGCGGCCCCCACGGCCACAGGCACAGCAGCAACAGGCGCAGCAACAGGGCCATCAGAACTCCAGCTCCGCGCTGACGCTCAGGCGGTGGCGGCTGTCGTAGCGGTTCTGGATCGCCGTGGTCGGCTCATCGTCCAGGCGCTGTTGCCACAGCGCCGCCAGTTCAAGGTTACTGCCGCGCACCCGGAAACGTTTGGCCAGGCGCAGGTCGAGGCGCTCGTAACGGTACTGGTTGAGCGCATCGTCGCCATAGTAGAACAGCGCGCTCGACCAGCCATCGCCCCATTCGTGCATCCACCCGGCCGAACCGCTGTTGCGGGCGCTGAGGCGGCGGTCGTCGGGGTTGCTGGCCCACGCATCCACGTAGGCATAGGTCAGGCGCAGGCGGTCGCGCAGGGTCGGGCGCCAGTCCAGTTGTGCCTCGCTACCGCTGAAACGGGCTTTGTTGGCATTGCTGGCGATAAACTGGTTGTTCTTCAGGGGCTCGCTGATCATTCCGGTGATCTCGTCGTAGAACAGCTTCACATCCATGCTCAGGCCGATGTCGCTGAAGTAACCGTTGTAGCCTACCTCGCGCGAGCGCATACGCTCCTGCTCAAGGTCGCCCGGGCCACGGGTCTTGACGAAGTACTCGCCGTTTTGCAGGCCGAACGCATTGGGGCTGAGGTTCTTGACCGTGTAGCTCCAGTTGACGTTGTTCTCGAACATGTCGGGCGAACGCACGGCCTCCGAATACACCGCGCGCAATCCATGGCGCGGGGTGATCAGGTAGTTGACCGCCACCCGCGGCGTCAGCGAGCTGCCCGACAGGCGCGAGTCTTCGAACATGGTGCCGCCTTGCAGGATCCAGTGCTCGTCGGCGCGCCACTCCAACTGGCCGAACAGGCGCCAGGTCTGGTCGTCGATGCTGCCATTGAAGTAGGTTTGCGAGTCGGCACGATCGTAGCGGTAATTCATGCCGCTGAGCAGGCGCAGGCTGTCGGTCAGGCTCAGGGTGTCCTGGATTTCCAGGTCGTAGCGGGTTTCCCGCGTGCTCTGGTCGACATCCCCGCAGACCTGCTGGTTGCCACCGTTCGCCCATTGCTGCTGAACCTTCTCCAGCAGCCCTTTCATGACCGGGTCGTCGGTCGAAAGCGGCGCACCGGTTGCAATGCCGCGTGCCACTTTTTCGGCAAAGTCAGGGTTGATCTGCCAAAGCTGGGTCAATTCCGGGCTGAACGACTGCAAGGCGTCGCAGGCCCGCCAGACCTGCTGACGGTCGAAGTGCTGGGCCGAGCCCTGGACATACAGGCTGTGCTCGGAGCTGAAGTCTTTGGTCCAGCGTAGCGAGCCAGCGTAGTCCTTGGCATTGACGTCAGCGTCGTTGCCCGCCTCGTATTTCTTGAACACCGGCTGGTAGGTGTATGGCCGCTGGTTGCTGCCTTCCTTCGCTGCCAGTTGCCATTCCAGGGTCTGGTCGTGTGCCAGGCTGTGGCTGGCATTGAGGTTGAGGCGGGTCAGCCGGCGGCTGTCACGGTAGTCCTGGCCAAACTGGTTTTCATCGAAACCGTCGTCCTGCTGGCCGGACAGCGACAGGCGCATGTCGCCACCGTCCCAGCCGAAGCCGTGGCTGGCGTAGAAATCGTTGATGCCGTCCTCGCCGCGGGTGGTCTTCAGCCGCGTGCCATGGCTGTCGGCGGGGTTGCGGGTGAGGATGTTGACCACCGCCATCAGCGCATTGGCGCCGTAGCTGACCGTGTTGGGGCCACGGAATACCTCGATGCGCTCGATGTCTTCCATGGCCAGCGGGATATCGCTCCAGTCCACCGTGGCCAGGCCTGCGCGGTACACCGAGCGGCCGTCGATCAGTACCTGCATGCGCCGGGCGTCATTGACGTTGCTGCCGTGGTAATTGACCGTCGGCTGGTTGCCGGCGCCGTAGCCGATCATCATGCCTGGCACCAGGCGCAGCAGCTCGGGGATATCGCGGGCGCCGCTGGCGCGGATCAGCTCGCTGTCGAGCACGGTCATGCTGCCCGGCACTGCTGCGGGGGATTGTTTCAAGCGTGTGGCGGTCAGCACCTGCGGCAGGTCGGTGTTGTCGATGAACAGATCGTCGGCCACGGCCGGGCCGCCGAGCAGGGCAGTCAGCAGGAGCAGGCGCGGGTACGGGGGCATGCCAGGGAACACAAAGCTGCCTTGTTTCAGGATTGAGACAGGCATGGTAACTGACCGAGCGGGTTTTGCCAGTGGGCCGTGGGGTAGGCCGGCTTGGGAGGGTGGTTGGGGCGGGGGTGCATGTCTTGAGGGGTTCAGCGCCTGTGCGATCGAGCGCGCCCCCAAGGCGAACCCGAAAAACCCCACCACTGGCTCTGTAGCAGACGACCCGTATAATGTTCAGGTCGCCACTTAACTTAATGGCTCTAACGGATTGATTATGACTGAACAGCAACCTGTTGCAGTTCTGGGAGGCGGCAGCTTCGGCACCGCCGTGGCGAACCTGCTGGCCGAAAATGGCGTGCCAGTGCGCCAATGGATGCGCGACCCCGAGCAAGCCGAAGCCATGCGCGTCAACCGCGAAAACCCACGCTACCTCAAGGGCATCCGCCTGCAGGACGGTGTCGAACCGGTCAACGACCTGCTGGCCACCTTGCAAGCCAGCGACCTGATCTTCGTCGCCCTGCCATCGAGCGCCCTGCGCAGCGTGCTGGCGCCCCATGCCGAGCTGCTGCGCGGCAAGTACCTGGTCAGCCTGACCAAGGGCATCGAAGCGCAGAGCTTCAAGCTGATGAGCCAGATCCTCGAGGAAATCGCCCCCGAAGCCCGCATCGGCGTGCTCTCCGGCCCCAACCTGGCCCGCGAGATCGCCGAACACGCCCTGACCGCCACCGTGGTCGCCAGCGAAGACGAAAAGTTGTGCCAGCAGGTGCAGGCCGTGCTGCATGGGCGTACCTTCCGTGTCTATGCCAGTACCGACCGCTTTGGCGTCGAGCTGGGTGGTGCGTTGAAGAACGTCTACGCGATCATCGCCGGCATGGCGGTGGCGCTGGGCATGGGCGAGAACACCAAGAGCATGCTGATTACCCGTGCCCTGGCCGAGATGACCCGCTTTGCCGTGAGCCAGGGTGCCAACCCCATGACCTTCCTCGGCCTGGCCGGCGTCGGTGACCTGATCGTCACCTGCTCCTCGCCCAAGAGCCGCAACTACCAGGTGGGATATGCCCTGGGCCAAGGCCTGAGCCTGGAGCAGGCCGTCAACCGCCTGGGCGAAGTGGCCGAAGGGGTCAATACGCTCAAGGTACTCAAGGCCAAGGCCCAGGAAGTGCAAGTGTACATGCCGCTGGTGGCCGGCCTGCATGCGATCCTGTTCGAAGGCCGCACGCTGAACCAGGTGATCGAGCACCTGATGCGCGCCGAGCCGAAGACCGATGTCGATTTCATTTCCATCAGCGGTTTCAACTGAGCCGCACGAAGCAAGGAGCGAAACATGAACGATACCCCGGAGCGCGCCCAGCGCGAGTCGATCATCCTGCGGGTGCTGTGGATGCTGGTGTTCCTGGTGGTCTGGCAGTTGGCCGAGATCCTCCTCGGCGGCCTGGTACTGGTGCAACTGGTCTACCGCCTGGTCTACGGCGCGCCGAGCGCCAGCCTGATGAATTTTGGTGACAGCCTCAGCCAGTACCTGGCGCAGATTGGTCGGTTCGGCACTTTCCACACTGACCAGAAACCCTGGCCGTTCGCCGACTGGCCGACGCCGCGCGCCCCGGAAGGCGAGGCGCCGCACGCCGTGGCTGCTGCGCCGCACCCGGTGCGTGACGAGGAGCCCAAGCTGTGAAGCTGTGGGTACTGCGCCACGGTGAAGCGGAGCCGCGGGCCAGCAGCGATGCCGAACGCCGGCTGACCGCCCATGGTCGCGAGCAGGTGTTGCACAGCGCCGCTCGCCTGCTGGGGCAGCCGTTGCAGGCGATCCTCGCCAGCCCATACGTGCGCGCCCAGCAGACGGCAGCCCTGGTGCACCACACCCTGGGCTTCGCCGAACCGGTGCGCACTGTGCCGTGGTTGACGCCCGAAAGTGACGTGCAGCAGGTGATCGGCGAAATCGAGCGCCTGGGCCTGGAGCATGTGTTGCTGGTCAGTCATCAGCCGTTGGTGGGGACATTGGTCGGCGCGCTGGAGCATGGCCATCAACAGCGGCCGGCGGGCATGAGCACTGCCAGCCTGGCGGAACTGGAAGGGGACTGGCCGCTGGCTGGCCTGATGACCCTGCGGGCGATCAACTCCCCGGCTTGAACCCAAGGATTGCCCGCCGCCACGAAGGTGGTGCAATGCTTCAGATCTTGAGCAACAGTGACCTGATAGCCCTTGTCGATGACCTTTCCGGATGTTGCCGAACCTTCCGGCGATACCGACAATGGGCCATCATTTGCCATCCGGATGTGGCGCCATGTCGCAGCAGATCTTCTTCGCCCATGCCAACGGTTTCCCTTCTGCCACGTACGGCAAGCTGTTCGCGGCACTGGCACCGGACTACCAGGTTCAGCACCTGGAACAGCACGGGCACGATCCGCGCTTCCCGGTGGACGACAACTGGCAGGGGCTGGTCGATGAACTGCTGCACCACCTGGCCCGGCAGGATCAGCCGGTATGGGGTGTCGGCCATTCGCTGGGCGGTGTGCTGCACTTGCACGCGGCCCTGCGCCGCCCGGAGTACTACCGGGGCGTGGTGATGCTCGACTCGCCAGTGCTCACCCGCGCTGACCAATGGCTGCTGCGCACCGCCAAGCGCTTCGGTTTCATCGACCGTATCACCCCGGCTGGCCGCACCTTGGGACGCCGCGAAACCTTCGGCGACCGTAACAGCGCCCGGGCTTATTTTGCCGGCAAATCGCTGTTTCGCCATTTCGACCCCGATTGCCTGGATGCGTATGTCGAGCATGGTCTGCAGGCGATGCCGCAGGGACTGCAACTGCGCTTCGACGTCGCCACCGAAATCAGCATCTACCGTAGCATTCCGCATACCAGCCCTGCGCCTGCGCGGCAGCTGCAGGTGCCACTGGCCATGGTCCGCGGCGAGCGCAGCAATGTCATTCGCCGCCACCATGCGCTGGCTGTACGCGGCATGCCCAAGGGCGAATACCACAGCGTGCCGGGCGGGCACATGTTCCCCCTGGAGCGGCCAACCGACACCGCCAGCCTGATCAAGGGCCTGTTCGACCGCTGGAGCCAGGCATGAGCACGCAGGTCGAGGAAATCCGCCTGAGCCTGGGCCATATCGAGCTGGCAGCGCACCTGTTCGGCCCGGACGATGGCCTGCCGGTGATCGCCCTGCATGGCTGGCTCGACAACGCCAACAGCTTCGCCCGCCTGGCACCGCGCCTCAAAGGCCTGCGCATCGTCGCCCTGGACCTGGCTGGGCATGGCTACTCGGAGCACCGGCCGCCCGGCGCCGGCTATGCCCTGGCCGATTACGCCCATGACGTGCTGCGGGTAGCCGGGCAACTGGGCTGGCAACGTTTCGCCCTGCTCGGCCATTCGCTGGGGGCAATCATTTCGGTACAACTGGCTGGGGCGTTGCCGGAGCGGGTCAGCCACCTGGCCTTGATCGATGGCGTCATCCCCCCGACCGGTGCCGAGCAGGACACCGCCGAGCGCCTGGGCATGGCCCTGCAGGCCCAGCTGCGCCTGGACGACAAGCGCAAGTCGGTGTACACGACGCTCGAGCAGGGCGTAGAGGCGCGCATGAAGGGCATGGTCGCGGTCAGTCGCGAGGCCGCCGAGCTGCTGGCCCAGCGCGGCCTGATGCCGGTGCCGGGTGGCTACAGCTGGCGCAGCGACAGCCGCCTGACCCTGCCATCGCCGCTGCGCCTGAGTGAAGCCCAGGCCATGGCCCATGTGCGCCGGGTGAGCTGTCCGGTGTGCCTGGTTGTGGCGGCCGATGGCATGCTGGCACGCCACACCGCGTTGCTGCAGCAGCTACCCTTTGAACAGGTGAGGCTGCCCGGTGGCCATCACCTGCACCTGAACGATGAGCACGGCGCAGTGCTTGTCGCAGACTGTTTCAATCGCTTCTTTGGCTTTGCTTGACTTGCAACCGACAACTGTCGAGGCTTGGCGGGTTGAACAGGGAGACAACCATGCAATTGCCAGACATCCTGGAGCTTCACCTCGGCGCTGAGCGCCGCCTGGGTCGCCGATGAGCGCGCCTGTTGCCATTCGTTTTGCCTTCGCGGCCTGCGTGGTGTTGGTCAGCCCGGTGTCATGGGGCAGCAGCCTGCCGGTACCGGTGGACGCCAAGGTGGTCGACCAGCGCCCGGCGGTGGAGCAGGAGCGCGTCTACCCGATGGGCCCGTTACGCAAGATCAGCGGTCGCCTGCGGGTCGAGAACAAGGTCGAAAGCCGCGGCCAGGTCAGCTCGGTCACCTATGAGCTGCCGGTCGAGCGCACCGCCCGCGAAGCATTCACCAGCGCCCGCGAAGCGCTGCAGCGCGAGGGTGGCTACCCACTGTTCTGGTGTCAGGGCCGCGATTGCGGCGAAGCCAGCCTGTGGGCCAACGATGTATTCGCCAATGCCCGCCTCAACGGTGGCGACGAGCAACAGGCGTTCATCCTGCTGCGCCGCTCGGCGCAGCAGGCCGACACCCTGGTCGCGCTGTACAGCGTTACCCGCGGCAACCGCCGCGCCTACCTGCATGTGGAGGAGTTCGTCGCCGGCAGCCCGCTGGGGGTACTGCTGCCGACTGCCGCCACGGTGCTGCGGGAAATGCGCGACACCGGCAAGCTCGACTACCCTGACCTGGCGGCGCCGCAAGACACCTGGGCAGACCTGCTGGCGCGCAGCCTCAACCTCGACAGCACCCTGCGTGCCAGCCTCAGTGGCCCGCAGGCTGAAGCCTGGCGCGAGGCGCTGGTCAAGGCGGGGGTGCGCAGTGGCCGTCTCGAGGTCGGTAGCGCGCCAGGCGAAGGCCTGCACCTTGAACTGATCCGTTGAACGAGCCGCGCCATGGTTAACAATGACCGTCTGTTGATCCAGATTCTGCTGCTGGCACTGCTGGGTGCCGGGCTTTGGGTAATGGCACCGTTCATTTCGGCGCTGTTGTGGGGGGCCATCCTGGCCTTTGCCAGCTGGCCGCTGATGCGCTTGCTTACCCGCGTGCTGGGCGGTCGCGAAACCCTGGCCGCCAGCCTGCTCACCAGCGCCTGGATCCTGATCGTGGCCCTGCCGCTGGTGTGGCTGGGGTTCAACCTGGCCGACCATATTCGCGATGCCACGGCGTTTGTCCGTGACGTGCAGGTCGATGGCCTGCCCGATGCACCGGCCTGGCTGGGTGGCATCCCGTTGGTGGGCGGACGCCTGGTCGGCTGGTGGCAGTCGCTGGACCAGCAGGGCGCGGCCTTGCTGGCTTCGATCAAGCCGCACCTGGGGCAGGTGGGTAACTGGTTGCTGGCGCGCAGTGCGCAAATCGGCAGCGGCGTGCTGGAGCTGACCCTGAGCCTGGTCTTCGTGTTCTTCTTCTATCGCGACGGCCCGCGGTTGTCGGCGTTCGTCCTGCGCCTGCTGCACCGCCTGGTGGGCGAGCGCGGCGAGTACTACCTGGAACTGGTCGCCGGCACGGTGCAGCGGGTGGTCAACGGTGTGATCGGCACGGCTGCGGCGCAGGCCGTGCTGGCCTTGATCGGCTTCCTGATTGCCGGTGTCCCCGGCGCCATCGTGCTGGGCCTGGTGACCTTCATGCTCAGCCTGATCCCCATGGGGCCGCCCTTGGCCTGGATCCCGGCCACGGCCTGGCTGGTGTGGAAGGGTGATTACGGCATGGCGGTGTTCCTCGGCATCTGGGGCACCTTCGTCATCAGCGGCGTGGACAACGTGCTGAAGCCGTACCTGATCAGCCGTGGCGGCAACCTGCCGCTGGTGATTGTGCTGCTGGGGGTATTTGGCGGGTTGATTGCCTTTGGTTTCATCGGGTTGTTCATCGGGCCGACCTTGCTGGCCGTGGGGTATAGCCTGTTGCTGGACTGGAGCCGGAATTCGGGGCAGGTGCAGTCTTAGTTCGCCTTGCGGTGTTTGTCTCCCATGTGATCGAGCGCCGCCTGCGCGGCGCATCGCGGATAAATCCGCTCCTGTATTTTTGCAACGTACCGAACCGGTCTGGTTGCCAGCCTGACGCGGCCTGTAGCGGCTTTAGCCGCGATGAGGTCGGTGCAGGCAACACCTATTTGATCTTTACGCATTCTTTATTCTGATCGCGGCCGCTCGATCTCGCCCCTTTACGCCCCTCCCTCGGACAATTCCCCCAAAGCGGCTCAAGCCGCACCACGGGGAGAACTACACATGAACGTGCTCGACGGGCTGTCACTGCTGCTGGCAGTGGCATTGGCGTTTTATCTGCTGGTGGCGCTGCTGCGCGCCGATCGCGGCTAGGGAGCGGCCATGCACAGTTACGATTTCGCACTGCTGGTGGCGTTCTTCGCCCTGGTACTGGTGCCGGCACCTTTCCTGGGCCGCTTCTACCACAAGGTCATGGAAGGCCAGCGGACCTGGCTGTCACCTGTGCTCGGCCCGGTCGAGCAGGCCTGTTACCGGCTGGCGGGTGTGCGCAGCAGCCAGGAACAGAACTGGCAGCAGTACAGCCTGGCCCTGCTGGCCTTCAACCTGGCCGGGTTCCTGCTGCTGTTCGCCGTGTTGCTGCTGCAGGGCTACCTGCCCTTGAATCCGCAGCACCTGCCCGGGCAAGAGTGGTCGCTGGCGTTCAACACCGCTGTCAGCTTCGTCACCAACACCAACTGGCAGGCCTATAGCGGTGAGGCGTCGGTCAGCTACCTGAGCCAGATGCTCGGCCTGACCGTGCAGAACTTCGTCAGCGCCGCCACCGGCCTGGCCGTGCTGGTCGCCCTGTGCCGTGGCATCGCCCGGCGCAGCGCGACGACGCTGGGCAACTTCTGGGTCGACATGACCCGTGCCACCCTCTACGGCCTGCTGCCACTGTGCCTGCTGCTGGCGCTGCTGCTGGTGTGGCAGGGCGTGCCGCAGACCCTGGCCGATTACGCTCATGCAATCACCCTGCAAGGCAGCGAACAAACCATCCCGCTGGGCCCGGCCGCCAGCCAGATCGCCATCAAGCAACTGGGTACCAATGGCGGTGGCTTCTTCGGTGTCAACTCGGCGCACCCGTTCGAGAACCCCACGGCCTGGAGCAACCTGTTCGAGGTGGCGTCGATCATCCTCATTCCGGCGGCGCTGGTGTTCACCTTTGGCCACTACGTGAAGGACCTGCGCCAGAGCCGCGCCATCCTCGCCTGCATGCTGGCCCTGTTCCTGATCGGCGGTAGCACGGCGTTGTGGTCCGAGCACCAGCCCAACCCGGCCCTGGACAGCGCGCAGGTACAGCAGAGTGCGCCGCTGGAGGGCAAGGAAAGCCGCTTTGGCACCACCGGCTCGGTGCTGTGGACGGTGACTACCACAGCGGCCTCCAACGGTTCGGTCAATGCCATGCACGACAGCCTCAACCCCCTCACCGGGATGGTGGCGATGGTCAACATGATGGTCGGCGAGGTGATCTTCGGCGGTGTCGGTGCTGGGCTGTACGGCATGCTGCTGTTCGTGTTGATCGCGGTGTTCCTGGCGGGGCTGATGATTGGCCGCACCCCGGAATACCTGGGCAAGAAGCTGCAGGCCCGCGAGGTGCAACTGCTGGTGGCTACCCTGCTGGTGATGCCGGTCGGCGTGCTGGTGCTCGGTGCCATCGCCGCCAGTCTGCCTGGCCCGGCGACTGCGGTGAGCAACCCCGGTGCACATGGTTTCAGCCAGTTGCTGTACGCCTACACCTCGGGTGCCGCCAACAACGGCTCGGCCTTTGCCGGCTTCGGCGCCGGCACGGTGTTCCACAACCTGATGATCGGCCTGGCCATGCTCATCGGCCGCTTCGGCTACATCCTGCCGGTGCTGGCTTTGGCCGGCAGCCTGGCGGCGAAGAAAAGCGCGCCCCAGGGGCTGAACAGCTTCCCCACCCATGGCCCGCTGTTCACTGGCCTGCTGCTGGTGACCATTCTGCTGGTCGGTGGCCTGACCTTCCTGCCGGCCCTGGCCCTTGGGCCGATTGCCGAACACCTGAGCCTGGGTTTTTGAGGATCGACCATGAACATGCCTATTCCTGAAGTGCAAACCCGCCACAGTGCCAAGGACCAGACCCGTTTCGCCGCACTGTGGCGCCCGGCGCTGGTGCAGGCCTTCGTCAAGCTCGACCCGCGTCAGCTCAAGCGCTCGCCGGTGATGCTGGTGGTCGCCCTGACGGCGTTATTGACCACCGTCCTGTGCGCCGTGCCTGGCAGTGGCGTCAGCACCGGCGTAGCCGTGCAGATCGCCCTGTGGCTGTGGTTCACGGTGTTGTTCGCCAACTTCGCCGAAGCCCTGGCCGAAGGCCGTGGCAAGGCCCGCGCCGACAGCCTCAAGGCCGGCAGCCAGGGCTTGACTGCGCAACGCCGCAAGCGCGACGGCAGCTACGAAACCGTCGCGGCCAGCGCGCTGCGCAAGGACGATGTGGTGCGGGTGACGGCCGGCGAAATGATCCCCGGTGACGGCGAGGTGCTCGAAGGTATCGCTGCGGTCAACGAGGCCGCCATTACCGGCGAGTCGGCGCCCGTGATCCGCGAGTCCGGTGGCGACCGCTCGGCAGTGACCGGCAATACCCGGCTGGTCTCCGACTGGCTGTTGATCCGGATCACCAGCAACCCGGGCGAATCGACCCTTGACCGCATGATTGCCTTGGTCGAAGGCGCCAAGCGGCAGAAGACCCCGAACGAGATCGCCCTCGACATCCTGCTGATCGGCCTGACCCTGATCTTCCTGATCGTGGTGGTGACCTTGCAGCCGTTCGCCCACTTCGCTGGAGGCAGCCTACCGCTGATCTTCCTCGCCGCGTTGCTGGTGACGCTGATCCCCACCACCATCGGCGGCCTGTTGTCGGCCATCGGCATCGCCGGCATGGACCGGCTGGTGCGGCTGAACGTGATTGCCCGCTCGGGGCGTGCAGTGGAAGCCGCCGGTGACGTGCACACGCTGATGCTCGACAAGACCGGCACCATCACCTTCGGCAACCGCCGCTGCAGCGCGCTGCATGCCGCCCCGGGCGTCACCGCCCGTGAGCTGGGGGAGGGCGCCTTGCTGGCGTCGCTGGCCGACGACACCGCCGAAGGCAAGTCGATCGTCGAGTACCTGCGCCAACTGCATGACTTCATCGAGCCGGCCGCCGGGCAATTCGAGGCCGTGGCGTTCAGCGCCGAGACGCGCCTGTCGGGCATCGACTTCCAGCAGCACCGTTACCGCAAGGGTGCCGTCGATGCCGTGCTGGCGTTCGTCGGCATGCAACGCCTGGAAATGCCGCCGGCGCTGGCCCGTGAAGTGGAGCGCATCGCCCAGAGCGGTGGCACGCCGTTGCTGGTGTGCCTGGACAAGCGCCTGCTCGGTGTGATCCACCTCAAGGACATGGTCAAGCCCGGTATTCGCGAGCGCTTCGCCGAGCTGCGCAAGCTTGGCATCCGCACGGTCATGGTGACCGGCGACAACCCGCTGACCGCTGCCGCCATTGCCGCCGAGGCCGGCGTGGATGACGTGCTGGCCGAGGCCACGCCGGAGAAGAAGCTGGCCCGCATCCGCCAGGAGCAGAACGACGGCCGCCTGGTGGCCATGTGCGGCGACGGCGCCAACGACGCCCCGGCCCTGGCCCAGGCTGACGTGGGCATGGCCATGAACGACGGCACCCAGGCCGCGCGCGAGGCGGCCAACATGGTCGACCTGGACAGTGACCCGACCAAGCTGCTGGACGTGGTCCAGGTCGGCAAGGAACTGCTGGTCACCCGCGGTGCGCTGACCACCTTTTCCATCGCCAACGACGTGGCCAAGTACTTCGCCATCCTGCCGGCGCTGTTCGCTGCCATCTACCCGCAGCTGGGCGTGCTCAACCTGATGCACCTGGCCAGCCCGCAGAGCGCGATCCTCTCGGCCATCGTGTTCAACGCGCTGATCATCATCGTGCTGATCCCGCTGGCGCTGCGCGGCGTGCGGGTGCAGGCCGCCAGTGCGGCGCACCTGCTGCGGCGCAACCTGCTGATCTACGGGCTGGGCGGCATCGTCGTGCCGTTTGCCGGGATCAAGCTGATCGATCTGCTGCTCACTGCCCTGCACCTGGTCTGAGGAGGCCATCATGAACGCCTATGTCCGCCCGGCGCTGAGCCTGGCCTTGTTGATGACCCTTCTGACTGGCGCACTGTATCCGCTGGCGGTGACCGGGATTGCCCAGCTGGCATTCCCCAGCCAGGCCAACGGCAGCCTGGTGCGCGATGACCAGGGCCAGGTACGCGGTTCGGCGCTGATCGCCCAGGATTTCCACGGCGATGGCTGGTTCCATTCACGCCCTTCGGCAGGCGCATTCGCCACCGTGGCCAGCAGCGCCAGCAACCTGTCGCCGAGCAACCCGGCGCTGGCCGAGCGGGTCAAGGGTGCTGCGGCAGCGCAGTATCAGGCGCAGCAGGGGCCGGTGCCCCAGGCGCTGCTGACCACCTCGGGCAGTGGCCTCGACCCGCACCTGCCACCGGAAGCCGTGGCCTACCAGATTCCACGGGTGGCGGCGGCGCGGCAACTGCCGGTAGAGCGCTTGCAAGGCTTGCTCGAAGACGCCACCCTGCAACCATTGGTTGGCCCGCCGGTGGTCAATGTGCTGGCTTTGAACCAGGCCTTGGAAAACCTCAGCCATTGATAGATGACTTGAGGGGCTAGCAGGGACCCCTGTGGGAGCGGGTTCACCCGCGAATGCGATAGTGGTGCCACCATCGTATTCGCGGGTGAACCCGCTCCCACAGGTACGGTGTTTGTCCCTGGATTTGCTGCTTGCTGGAAATAGCAAAGGATGAAAGATGAGTGACTCCACCCGCGCAGACGCGCTGTTGGCTACCCTCGCGCAAACCGGCCGCGGCCGGTTGAAGGTGTTTCTCGGCGCCGCTCCCGGCGTCGGCAAGACCTTCGCCATGCTCCAGGCCGCCCACGCCCAGCAACGCCAGGGCGTGCAAGTAGTGGCCGGGGTGGTCGAAACCCACGGCCGCGCCGAAACCGAGGCGCTGCTCGGTGGCCTGCAGCAGCAGCCCATGCTGCGCAGCCAGTATCGCGGCGTCACCCTCGAGGAAATGGACCTCGATGGCTTGCTGAAGGCCGCGCCAGCCCTGGTGCTGGTCGACGAGCTGGCCCACACCAACGCGCCCGGCAGCCGCCACGTCAAGCGCTGGCAGGATGTTCAGGAGCTGCTGGCCGCCGGCATCGACGTGTACACCACGGTCAACGTCCAGCACCTGGAAAGCCTCAACGACAAGGTCCGCGACATCACCGGCGTGCAAGTGCGCGAAACCCTGCCGGACTGGGTGCTGCAGGAAGCCTTCGAGCTGGTGCTGATCGACCTGCCACCGCGCGAACTGCTCGAGCGCCTGCGCGAAGGCAAGGTGTACGTGCCCGAGCAGGCGCGCGCCGCCATCGACGCGTTCTTCTCGCAAACCAACCTCACTGCCTTGCGTGAGCTGGCCATGCAGACTGCCGCTGCCCAGGTGGATGCCGACCTGGCGCACGGCTATCGCCAGCGCGGGCAGGAGGCTCCGGCACTGCGCGGGCGCCTGCTGGTGGGGGTGGATGGTGACGACCAGGCCGAACGCCTGGTACGCCATGCCAGCCGGGTGGCGCAGCGCCGCCACCTGCCGTGGAGCCTGGTGCACGTGGACAATGGCCGTTTGCGCGACGAAACCGCGCGGCAGCGCCTGCTGGCGGCCCAGCAACTGGCCGAGCGCCTGGGTGGCGAAGTGGTGCTGTTGCGCGCCGGCGAAGTGGCGGCCACATTGATCCAGCATGCCACCGAGCGGCGCGCCAGCCTGGTGCTGGTCGGGCAGTCGCGCAACCGCTTGCGCCGGCGCCTGTTCGGGGCCGGTGTGGCCGCGCGCTTGCTGCGGGACAGCCACGGCCTGGAAATCAACGTGCTCGACCGTGACGTGCAGCCGCAGGCGCCGCGTCTGGCGGTGCGGCAGGTGTGGGTCTGGCGCCATTACCTGCTGGCACTGCTGGCGACCCTCCTGGCGGCGGGCCTGGCCTGGGCGGTGTCGAGCGTACTGGCGTTGCCCAATATCTCGCTGGTATTCCTCGCCGCCGTGTTGCTGGTGGCAGTGCGCAGCAGCCTGGGGCCTGCCCTGGCCTGCGCCGCGCTGTCGTTCCTGGCCTACGATTTCCTGTTCATCCCGCCCAACTTCTCGTTCACCATCCAGCGCGAAGAAGACGTGCTGACCCTGCTGTTCTTCCTGCTGATGGCCGCCCTCACCGGCAACCTGGCCGCGCGCCAGCGCCGCCAGTTGCAGGCGCTGCGCGAAACCCAGGCGCAGACCAGCCAGTTGCTCGACCTGTCGCGTCGGCTGACGGTGGCCACCGACCGCCAGGCGGTGCTCAACGCCGCCGCGCAGTACCTGGACGGATGGCAGGATGCGCAGGTATGCCTGCTGGAGCGCAATGCCGAAGGCCAGTTGCAGGTGGCCAGTGGCATTGCCCATGCCTTCAGCGACAACGAACGCGCCGCAGCCGAATGGGCCTGGCAGCATGGCCAGGCCGCCGGCCATGGCAGCGATACCCTGCCCAATGGCTGTTGGTGGTGGTGGCCGCTGGCGGTGGACGAACAGCCCCTGGCCTTGCTTGGCGTGCGCTCACGTTCCGGCCAGTCGCTCAGCGATCCGCGCCGGCGCTTGTTGACCGCCCTGGGCCAGCCGCTGGCCCAGGCCCTGGCCCGCGCGCGCCTGGCCGAACAGCTGGAGGCGGCACGCCTGCATGGCGAAACCGAGCAACTGCGCAGCGCCTTGCTCGCCTCGGTGTCGCACGACCTGCGTACTCCGTTGACGGCCATGCGAGGCAGCATCGACAGCCTGCTGGCATTGGGCGAAGCGATTCCGGCTGCAGACCGCCGCGAATTGCTGGAGGGCACGCGTAATGAGGCGGAACGCCTGGACCGCTACATCCAGAACCTTTTGGACATGACCCGCCTGGGCCATGGCGGCCTCAAGCTGGCCCGCGACTGGGTGGCCCCGGCCGACATCGTCGGCAGCGCGCTCAACCGCCTGCGCGTGGTGCTGGCACCGCTGCGCGTGCACACCGATGTGCCGGCCGAGCTGCCGTTGCTGTTCGTGCATGCGGCGCTGATCGAACAGGCACTGGTCAATGTGCTGGAAAATGCCGCGCGCTTCTCGCCGGCCAATGGCCGGCTGGAATTGCAGGTGTCGGTACGCGACGCCCGGTTATGCTTCGCCGTCAGCGACCAGGGCCCGGGCATTCCGGTAGCTGACCGCGACAAGATCTTCGACATGTTCTACACCGCAGCCCGCGGAGACCGTGGCGGGCAGGGCACCGGCCTGGGCCTGGCCATCTGCCAGGGCATGATCGGCGCGCACGGTGGCCAGATCGAGGTTGGCGAAGGCATCGATGGCCAGGGCACCTGCATCACTCTATGCTTGCCGCTGCCCCCTCAACCTGAAGCCGAAAGCGAAACCCCATGAGCCAGTCCGCTACTCTTCTGGTCATCGACGATGAACCGCAGATCCGCAAGTTCCTGCGCATCAGCCTGGCTTCGCAAGGCTACAAGGTGCTCGAGGCCGCCACCGGCAGCGAAGGGCTGGCCCAGGCGGCGCTGGGCAAACCCGACCTGGTGGTGCTCGACCTCGGCCTGCCGGACATGGACGGCCAGCAGGTGCTGCGTGAGTTGCGGGAGTGGAGTGCGGTGCCGGTGCTGGTGTTGTCGGTGCGCGCCAGCGAAGTGCAGAAGGTCGATGCGCTGGATGGCGGTGCCAATGACTATGTGACCAAGCCGTTTGGTATCCAGGAATTCCTCGCCCGGGTGCGCGCCTTGCTGCGCCAGGTGCCGCAGGCCGGCGGCTCGGAGATCGCCGCCAGCTTCGGGCCGCTGACCGTGGACTTCGCCTTTCGCCGGGTGACCCTGGACGGGGTAGAGGTGGCATTGACGCGCAAGGAATATGCACTGCTGGCGCAACTGGCCGGGCACCCGGGGCGGGTGATTACCCAGCAGCAGCTGCTCAAGGATATCTGGGGGCCGACCCACGTGGATGACACCCATTACCTGCGGATCGTGGTGGGGCATTTACGACAGAAGCTGGGCGATGATCCCACCGCGCCACGGTTCATCATCACCGAGGCGGGGGTCGGGTACAGGTTGGTAGCGCCAACCGCCTGACCGTGGGAAAAGCGGGTGATAGTGGCTGCCCTGTGCTGCCTGTCCCGGCCACATCGCCGGCAAGCCAGCCCCAGCAAGCTCAAGCCCCTTGGTTCAGGGCGCTGTTCTCGACTCCTGATCCATTTCTGCTGGCCACACGACCCTAGGCGCCAGGCGCAGGGCGAATTCACACCAGAGCACATCGTCATGGTCCTTCGGTTCGCCGGGGGGCGGCAGGGCTGAGGGGCCTTTTTGCATGTACGTGCAGATATAGGCCCAGGCGTACTGGTCAGCCCCCATCGTACTTAGAGGAAAGCGGTCGATTACGTTGTTCGTGCCCGGAGCTACGATGGATAGCATGACACCCCATTTGAATATGACTCCGCCGTTTGGGAGGACGCCGGTTTGTGACCAGCGTTCGGCGCGGACTTGGGACCAGTTGTAACTCACCGGCACGACTTTGCCTTTGTCGAATGGGTTCCACCATTGGTGTTTGAAGTTGTAGGCATAGATTTTGTGGCGGGCTCGGTTGAAACGGATGGGTAGATCCCTGGGTGGCATGATGTCCCAGCGAATAAAAACCGCTATACCCCAAGAAACCAACAGAAGTTCCAAGGCTGTTGCAAATACTGAGGAAAGGTCCTTGAAGTTTGTATGGGTGACGATGAGAGGCAGTTGGGTGATGTAAGAAATGAGTAATATGATTGCGAGTGCTGAAACTATGCCTCGTGGCGACATGGCGCTCCGGGGCACCTCAAGATAAACGCAATCCTGAAAATTTGGTGCCTGCTTGCCTAAGCTTGCTTCTAGCAAAGGACTGCACTCAGGAGCAGGTAAATCCTCTTTCCATCCTGTACACGGAGGGTTTAATAACGGACGGCTCATAGCTTATCGATCTCCCATTTCTGAATATTGTTTTCTTTGACGATGAGCTGCGCGAAGCCTGATGAATCCTGTCTGTCTGGCCAGTAAGTTACGTTAAGCTCAATAGCTTGAATGTTATGGTGATCAGTTAGCGGAATAGACGCCTGCAAACTCAGGTTTTTCGTTATATCGTTAAATTCTGTATGGGTTTTTACGTCGGATAAATCATAAAATAGGTCTTGTGGTTTTTGGTCTTTAGTTGTCGCCTTTGTAGGTATAATGCTGTCCTCTGTTAGGACTACAGTCCCATCATGCAGGCCGCCGCGGTGTAGGGTTAGTGTCCACTGGTAGCGAGAGAAGCTTGGATTGTAATTGGGAAAGTGTATGAAATAGCGTAGGTACTGGTTTGCAGGTACAGCGTTGCCATCGTCAAAAAATACAGAGCTGCCAGCTTTGACGTGCATGTTATTACTGAGAATGAATTGGATCTGGATTGAAACTTCCGCCTGTAGACCTATCACTGCGGCGTTCAAGCTGCCTATCGCTGTGTCCAAGTCTTTCGGATGGATCCATTGACGATGCTGTTGAGGTAGTCCCCATGTACTGTGCCTCGCCCAGAGCTCCGTTAATGAGGACTCTGCTTGTTTTGCGGATGTAGCCAGCGTATATGCTACCAGCCCTGCGAGGATGGCTATGCCTACAGGGCCGAGTAGAGCGCTGGAACCCACTGCAGCGGCAGTACCAGCAATTGCCGATCCGAAGGCCGCCAGGCTTGCACGGCGATAATCTCTCGCTGCTGCGAAGTCACCGTTTAGACGAGCCCTGGATCTTGCATAACTGTATTGGACTGCATCCATAACACCAGCAATGGCCGCAATACCGGCGCCATATCTAGCAATGCCGGTTCCCAGCGAAGCGGTGGTTACCATTCCCGGCCACGGTATCTTTGGGCGTACCACTGCAACAACGAGTCCTGCCGATTCGACACTTGCCCCCAACAACCCAAGCGACGAAGACCAGATCGCCGCCAGCGCTTCCGGGTTGTTCTGATGCGTTTCCTGCAACGCCCGATAGTTCCTGCCCAGGCTGTCCTGGTGAAACCACAGGCTGCCCAGGGCAAACAGCAAGCCGGCGCTGCCGCCACTGGCGGCGGCATCGCGCAGGCTGCGCATGGCATCGCTGGCCACGCTTTGCGCGGCCAGTGAGCTGATCTTCAACCCCTCCGTGACCTGTGTACGCAGCGTACCCGCACCGATCGCGATATTCCGTACCAGCGCCCCGACACCACCGGCTGCTCCTTCCCGCAGCTGTACCAGCCGCGCCTGCAGCGTCTCGGCGCTTTCGAACGTCCACAGCACCACCTCGATCATCTGGTTGCGATTGCCCGGTGCGGCGATATTGATCGCCCCGCTCAGCACCATGGCCCGCACCTTGCGCCTCAGGGGATCGCGGAACTGCTGGTCGATCTGCTGCAAGAACGCCTCGGTCCGTGCCTGCACGGCCTCGTCGAGCAGGCTCATGTACTCGCCCAGGGTCAGCGAGAGCCGGAACGGGGTCACCTGCTGCCCGGCGAACAGTGCCAACGCCGAGCGGTGCACGTGGCCGATCAGCGTCCTGGCCCGTTCACTGAGGTGCTGGCTGAGTGCGTTCCCCGCACTGTTGGTCGCGGCCAGCAACTGGCCGACGGCATCCTGGATCGGCTTGATCATCAACAGCTGGCCGTCGCCAGTCCCGGCGATGCCCTTGATGATGTCGTGCACCTTGCCGAAGTCGTCCCCGGACAGCGCAGCGACCACCTGCTGCATCAGGCCCTGGTGCTTGGCCAGCAGTGCCTGGTACAGCAGGCTCTGCTCATCTTCCAGCAGTTGCTGCCAGACATGCTGGGTCAGCCCGAGCGGCTGACCTTGCGCGGGCAGGGCTTCAGTAGGGCCACCGGCCAGGCAGGCCGCCATCATCTGGATGAAATACTCGACCGACACAGGGTCTGCCGCGTCATAGTCGAAGTAACCGATTTGCTGGAACGCGCGCGCGGCATAGTGCCGTGCATACAGCTTGCCGACCTGGTCGATCATTGCCTGCCAGTTCTGCAGCTCGCGATCGTAATCGGCCTGGAACGCGGCGCGGGCGCTTTCGTCGTAACGCTCCTCCAGGCGCTCGCGGGCTTCCTGCTGTTTGCGCGCGATGTTGCGTTCGCTCCTTGCCTCGATGTCCACCGCCGGCAGAGGCGCCTTGCCGGCCAGCGCGCTGTGGTTCCATTGCTCGACCTCTCGCGCCTCGCGCTGTGCATCTTCGGCACCCTGCGCGGCGGCGGTGGCGGCGTGCAGCTCGCGGATGCCCAGCAGCGCCTGCGAGGTGAAGTACTCGAAGTGCCGCTGCGGCTGCGCGCGCCACGCCTGCATGGACTGGACCCAGCCCGTGCGCTGCGCATTCAGCTCCATCACCATGCCGACCGGGTCGGGCACTGTCAGCGCCAGGATGCCGTTGGGCAGTTGCTCGCGCTGGATGGCGTTGCGCACCTGGACGCGGGTTTCGTGCCAGCGCCCCAGGCGGCTGTAGAAGCCATGCACGCTGGCATACCTGGCGGAGGAAAACGTCGAGAACTCCAGCACCTTCTCCAGGCCGAAGCGGAAGCTGTCGGTCATGGCGATGCCGAGGCTGGCAGGATCGTTGCGCGCGGTGTCCAGGTCCACCTCGACAAAGCGGGCGAGGGTGCCCGGGTCGCCGCTGGCGATGCCTTGCCGGTAGCGGTCGAGGACCGCCCGCGGCCAGGGGTCGTTGGCGAAGGCGATCCAGGCTTTGCGGTAGCGCAGGGTATCGATGTTGATGAACGAGGCGATGACGTCATGGCCCTCGGTGGCGCACCACTTGGGCAATGGCCTGGGTGGCGCCAGGGGCATCTGCGACACCGGGAAACGCTGCAGGGTCCCGGCTGCCGCGACCTCGTAGGCTTGCCAGATTTCCTGGTCGAGCAGCACGTAGACGTAACCCTGGCGCAGCAGGCGCAACTGGTCGGTGTGCATCGGGTGGAAAGTGATCTCGCTGTCGTCCGCCAGGCGATAGGGGCGCTCGGTATCCGGGCGCGGGGCGTAGGCTTCGCGCAGCAGCAGGATCGGCAGGCCGAGCCGTCCGCAGGCATTGCAGTGGCCATAGGTGTTGGGAATCTCTTCCTGCATGGCGATGTGGATGGCTTTGCTGATGCTCATGAGTAACTCCTTGCCTGCGGCAAAGCTGCGACGATGTGCGACCAGGTGCGGTCGTCGTAGCTGGCGAAGCGGGCCGCCAGGCGTTGCTCGCCGGCAGCCGCCTGTGCCACATCGTGCTGGATGGTCGGGTGCTGCAGGAGCAGTGGGTGAATCATGAGCAGGTGCAGGCACATGCACTGGAGATCGGCGCGGTTGCGCAGGCCCTGTTTGAAGGCTTTTAGGATCAGGTTCATGGCATGGGCGGGCGCGTGTACCGGCAAACCCGCTGCGCCTGCGAAGTGCCAGGGAGCATAGGTTTGCTGCACGGCATTCAGGCGACGCCAGGCAACGAGCAGTTGAATGATCTGCGGTGCGACGTGCTGGGTCGCCCTCACGGCTTCGGGGACGACCAGCTCGCCAGCCAATGGCTGCTGTTCAAATACCGCACAACTGCCACGGCCATCCGGGTGTAGCCAGCTACGAATGGGCCCGAGCACCTCGGCTGCGTTTCGCATGGTCACGCGCAGCAAGGCCAGGCGCACAGGCTGGAACCAGGCCGTGATGCCATGCGGTGGCGGTTGATGCAGCACCTGGCATTGCTGGCTGATGTGCCGGCCGATGAGGTCGGCGGGTTGCTCGCTGAGCAGCCAGCCACACACATGGTGCCAGGTGGCCGTTGCCTCCCGTGCGGCGCAGGTCGCGCTGACAGCGGCCAGGGCGGGCGGCACTGAGCCAGGTTGGGCCAGCTGGACCAGGGCTGGCCAGTATTGCGGGTCCTGGACCAGCCCGGAGCAGTCGATACGGGTTACGGCTTCACTGCCTAGCGCGTCGATGAGGGCCGGAATGCTCAAGGGGTGCTCGGGCGGACACCCGGCAAACGGGTCGAGCAGAAGATAGAGGGCGTCTTCTGGCCTGCGCTGCCGGGTGGCGAAGTCATGGAGGCGCTGTGGGAAGCGAGTGGCCGGCTCTGCCTGGCTCTGCATGTGAAATTCCTTTTCGACTAGTGCACCTGGAATGGCGTCCGCTGGGAGAGCAGAACACTAGCGAGGAATCAATTTGCAGGGGAGGTGAGGGCGTCCCAAAGGCTTGTAGGAAGTTTCGCTTCTTGCGTTTTCGATGGTCTTGGAGGCTGCCGGGCCAGCCACGATCAGGCCCGCGGCGGCTCCTTCTCGAACAGTTGGCGCATGACCTCCAGGTAGCGCCGCGCACCCAGCCCCAGCGGGCGCGGCTTGACCCAGATGATGTCGACCCACAACCGTAGGCGGCTGGCCATGTTGTCGAAGCGCACTTCCGCCAACGCACCCGACGCAATCAGCGGTTCCACCAGCGGCTGCGGCAGGTAGGCCCAGCCCAGGCCGGACTGCACCAGGTCCAGCGTGGCGAGGTAGCTGTCGGTCAGCCAGATGCGTCGCGACAGCACCATGCGCGGGTCCGAACCGGTGGCCTTGCCCGAGGCCACAATGATCTGCCGTTGTTCGGCGAAAGCCTCTTCGGGTAATGGTGCGCCACGGTTCTGCCCGGCGGGATGGCGTGGTGACGCCACGGCCACCAGCAACTGGCTGCCGGCTTCAAGGAATGATTCGCGCTCGTCGATGCCGGGCCGCTCGAACACCAGCGCCAGTTGCACGCTGCCGTCATGCAGCAGGCGAATGGCCTCGGTCTGGGTGGCCGAGCGCACCTCGATCTCCAGGCTGGGGAATTCCTCGGCGAGGATTTCCAGTGGCTGGCTCCAGCGGCCGGTCTGCAGCTCGGGCGCCATGGCAATGGTCAGGCGTTTTTCCAGGCCTTTGTGCAGCTGCAGGGCCTGCGCGTCGAGCAGGTTGAGCTGGCACATCACCTGCCTGGCCTGGGGCTCCAGTGCCAGGGCGGCACTGGTCGGCAAGGCCTTGCGCGTGGCCCGGTCGAACAGCACCAGGTCGAGCTCCGCTTCCAGCTGGGCGATCGCCATGCTCACGGCGGAAGGCACGCGCCCCAGCTTGCGCGCGGCGGCGGAGAACGAACCCGCCTCCAGCACGGCGAGGAAGATAGCCAGGGAGTCGCTGCTGAAAGCCATGTCGGCAAACCTGATGAACGGGCCGGAAATTATGACCACTCGCCGGCCCGCTTGACAGCCCCCTTACAGGCCTTCGCCCAGCACCCGGTCGATGCTGTCGACGAAGTAGTCGACGCTTGCTCGGGTAGTGCACATCGGTGGCTTGATCTTGAGGATGTTCAGGTAATCGCCGGTCGGCTGCATGAAAATGCCCAGGTCACGCAGGCGGTCGCACAGCGCCATGGTTTCCTCGGTGGCCGGCTCCAGCGTTTCGCGGTCGCGCACCAGTTCCAGCCCCAGGTAGAAGCCCGAGCCATGCGCGGCGCCGGCCAGCGGGTGCTTGTCCACCAGCGCTTGCAGGCGTGCCTTGAAGTAGCGCCCGGTGTCGCGGGCATTGTCCCACAGGCCTTCCTCCTGCATCACGTCCAGTACCGCCATGCCGATGCGGCAGCTGACCGGGCTGCCGCCGGCCGAGGAGAAGAAGTAGCCCTCGGCCTCCAGGGCTTCGGCAATTTCCCGGCGGGTGATGACCACGCCCAGTGGCTGGCCGTTGCCCATGCCCTTGGCCATGGTGATGATATCCGGCACCACGCCCTGTTCCTCGAAGCCCCAGAAATACTCGCCCAGGCGGCCATACCCGACCTGCACTTCGTCGGCGATGCATACCCCGCCACGGGCGCGAACCTTGGCATAGGCTGCGCGCAGGTAACCGGCCGGCAACGCAATGCCTCCGGCGTTGCCATATACCGGCTCGCAGATGATGCCTGCCAGTTGGCGGCCACGGGCGTCGAGGTCGGCCAGCTTGGCGTCGACATCGTGCAAATACTGCGCGGCGCTGTCGGCACCGCGGAAGCGGCCGCGGAAGGTGTTCGGCGCTTCTACCGGGTGCACCCAGTCCGGGCGGGTTTCCAGAGCCTGCGGGTTGTCAGCGATCGAGGTGGAGATGGCATCGGTGGCCACCGACCAGCCGTGGTAGGCCTCCAGCACGCTGAGGATGTCGCGCCCGCCGCTGTAGGCCCAGGCCAGGCGAATGGCCAGGTCGTTGGCTTCGGTACCGCTGTTGACCATGAACACCCGGTCGAAGCCTGCGGGTGCCAGCGCCAGCAGGCGTTCGGAGAACTCGCTGATGGCCGCGTAGTGGAAGCGCGAGTTGGTGTTCAACAACGACCACTGCCGCGCCGATTCGGCGACCATGCGCGGGTGGCCGTGGCCCAGCACGGCGACGTTGTTGAGCATGTCCAGGTACGAGCGGCCCTGCATGTCGATCAGGTAGTTGCGCCAGCCGCGCTCGATATGTGGCGGCTGTGCGTAGTAGTGCTTCTGCGAGCGGGCGAAGCTGGCGTCGCGGCGGGCCAGCAGGGCCTGTGGGTCCGGCAGCGGTTCGGCATCGCAGTCGAAGCCCAGCAGCGCTGCCGGCGACGGGCACAGGGCCAGCCAGGCCGAAGCATGCGACGGGGTGGCGAAGAAGGGCGGCTGGATGCTGCTGTCCAGGCACAACTGCACGCTGAGGAAGCCACAACTGCTACCCAGCAACTGGCCTTTGTCCACGACCTGGCCATCGGCGGGGGCGCCTTCCAGGCCTTGCAGCCACAAGGCCCAGTGCGCGCTGCGCAGGCAGCCACGGCTGTCGCCATGGCGCTGCCAGGTACCGCTTTGCGGCGCTTGCACCAGGCTGCCATTGGGCACGTGCAACTCGACGCCGAGGGCGCAGGTGGCGGGCTCTTCGGGGCGGTCGATATGGGTTTGCGACAGGCGATACTGGCCGTGCAGGCTGCAGGCCGGGGCCGGCTGCGTGCTCAGCAGGTGCTGGTCGAAGCCCGGTTGTTCCCAGTTGCCTGCCTGGTAATGCACGCTGAGCACGCCGAGGTCCAAGCGAGCGACGGGCTGCTCATTCAGCTCCGGGAGCAGGGGCGCGCAGCTGCTCAGGTCCGGCGTGGCAGGTTGCAGCCCCGCCGCTTGCAGGATGGCCACTTCCATCAGCGCGAAAGGCATGGCAGTGGCGGTGTCGAAGATTTCCCATTCATGGGCGATGTTGTCGCGGATGTACTGGTTGCCCGGGTCGACGCTGAGCTGCTGCTCACTGCTCAGCACCAGCACGGCGGCGCGGTTGACCACCAGTGGCCACAGGGCGCGTAGCTCGGCTTCGCTCAGTGGATTGAGCGCCTGGTAGGCGTGCACGGCCGGCAGGACGCGCAGCGGGTCACCCTCTGCGTGGTGCAGCAGCGCCGCGCAGGTTACCGACAGGTCGGCGATACGCCAGGTACGCAGCAGGTCGCCGAAATCGATCACGCCCTGCAGCTGCCATTGGCGTGCAGCGTCGCGGGCCCAGACCGCATTGTCGTCAGTGATGTCCAGGTGCACGGCCTGGGTCGGCAGTTGCCCGACCAGCGGGGCCAGATGCGCGGCTGCCACGGCGCTGGCCTGTTCGATACGCGCGCGGCGTGCGGGGTCGGACAGTACCGGCAACAGGTGCTGGATCAGCGCCTGTGCGTGCTGCGGGTCCCATTGCAGGGTCCGCGCCAGGCCTGGGTGGTCGAAGCCGGCGAGGGCTTTGTCCAGCCTGGCGCAGAGGCCGCCCAGCTCGGCCATCAGGTACGTCGGCATGTGCCCGAGGCGGGTCAGTGGCTGGCCTTCGATGTAGTCGAGCAAGCGAATGCGCAGCGCCTGGCCGTTCACGTCCACTTCCAGCAGCGCCTGGCCATCATTGGCCGCGCGCACGGCTGGTACCGGCAGGCCCTGTTCGCGCAGGTAAGCCAGCGCTGCATGCTGGGCTTCAAGTTCCTCCCGCGCATAACTGCCGTGGCATGCCTTGAGCACGAAGCTGCCCTGGGCTGTGTCCACCCGCAGGTTGAGGTCCTGTTGGCTGCCCATGGCCGACAGTTCGCCGGCAATCCCGTAATGGGCCAGCAACAGATCGCTGGCCTGGCAGGGGTCGAGCGCCGGGTTTGGCAGGCTGGAACGCTGGGCCAGGATGTCAATGACGGAGGAAGAGGGCGTTACTGGCTGGGTGGGCATGGCTCTACCGTGTTCGCTGAAGAGGGCGGTAGAAAATTTATGCGGGTTTTGATTGATGATGAAAGACGATAATCGTCAATTTTTCTGATGACTACGCGCTGATCCCGGTGGCCGACGATCGTAAAACTTATACAATACTTGTACAAATACTTTGTCTTGTACACATATTGGGTGTAGCGTAGTGCTATTACTTCGTTGGCTCCCCCCGTGGGACAGGTGAAACGACATGAAGGTTGCGCCCGTTCCGACCTACGAGCAGGAGCGCCTGGCCACAGTTGCCGAATGGTGCGTGCAGCATCAGGAGCAGAGCAGTGAGTTGCGTGCGCTGGTAGAGCTGGCCCGGCATTATTTTGCGGCACCCATCTGCCTGGTTTCGATAGTCGGTGAATGCCAGCAATGGTTCACCGCCCGCGCTGGCCTGGAGGCAGCGGGCACGGCCAGGGACGTATCGTTCTGTGCCCACACCATCCTGCAGGCGCAGCCGCTGGAGATACTCGACGCTGCTGCCGACCCGCGCTTCGCGGACAATCCTCTGGTGACCGGTGAACCGGGTATTCGCTACTACTGTGGTGCGCCGCTACGGGTCGAGCAGCGGGTGGCGATCGGCAGTTTCTGCATCATCGACACCGCACCGCGCGCAGCGCTGAACGACGCTCAGCGCGAGATGCTGCTGGCCTTCGCCGACATGGCCATGCAGATCATCGCCGGCATGCGCCGCAACAACTTTCACGACCAGGCCACAGGGCTGTTCAACCGCCTGAAGCTCGAATGTGACGTTGGCGCGGGGCTGGAGCGCGGCCAGTCGATGACACTGCTGGCCGTCGACATCATGTCGGCAGAGGCGCTGAGCGAGCTGATTCGCGGGCTGGGGTACAACTTTGCCCATGACTTGACCTTGCAGGCCAAGTCGCGCATCGCCAGCCAGCTGGAAAGCGGCTTGCCGTTGTACAAGATCAGCCCCACCCGGTTCGCCGTGCTGCTCGAGGATGCCGCTGCTGTGCTGCCGCTTTGCCAGCGCATCCTCCAGGCGCTCCAGGCGCCTGCCCAGTGTCACCAGATACCCGTGCTGCTGGACGCAGGCATCGGCATCGCGCCCATCACCCCGCTGGAGGATGAGCGCAACAGCCTGGAGTGGCTGCGCCGCGCCGTGGCCGCTGCCGACACGGCACGGCGCAGTGCGGGGCGGCATGCCTGGTACCAGACCGAGGTGGACGCGGCCCAACGTCGTGCGTTCATGTTGCTCACATCGCTGGCGCAGGCGTTGCACAGCGAAGATGAACTGAGCCTGCACCTGCAGCCGCGGGTCGAGCTGCGCAGCGGTGAGTGTCGCTCTGCCGAGGCCTTGTTGCGCTGGCGCCACCCGCTGCTGGGGGACGTTGCGCCCGGCGAGTTCATCCCGCTGGCAGAACAAACCGCGCTGATGGCCAACCTCAGCCTCTGGGTAATGTGTGCCGTGCTGCGCATTCTGCAGTGCACCCGCGGCCTGGATTTCAGCGTCAGCTTCAACGTCACCGCGCGGGACCTGGAAAGCGCGACGTTCATGGACACCTTGCTGGCCGAACTGCAACGCCAGGCGGTTGAGCCGGGCCGCGTACAGCTGGAGTTCACCGAAAGTGTGCTGATGGAGCAGCCCGAAGAGGTGCACCGGCAATTGCAGCGCGCCGGCCAGGCCGGCATTGCTGTCGCCATCGACGACTTCGGCACCGGTTACAGCAACTGGGCCTACCTCACTCGCCTTCCGGCCTCGCTGGTCAAACTGGACAGAAGCCTTGTGCAGCGGTCCGCGCGTGGGGGCAAGGAGGCCTTGCTGGTGCAGTCGGTGGTCGGCCTGGCCAGCAGCCTGGGTTATCAAGTGGCTGCCGAGGGTATCGAGACGGCCGAGCAGCTTGCCCAGGCCAAAGACTGGGGCTGTGCCGAGGCGCAGGGCTACCACATCGCCAGGCCAATGCCGGTCGAGGTGTTCCGGCAGTGGTTCTGCCGCACCCGGTTGGCAGGCCCGTTGGCCTGATCACATCTTGTCATTACGCAGGTACTTCCATGTTCAATCGGCACCTCAAAGCCGCGCTCGCCGAGCGCGATGCGGAAATACTGAGCCTTCGCCAGCGTCTGGCCCAGATCGAACAGGGACCTTTCATGAGGCTGGATGCCCAGGGCCGCGTGCTGGAACTCAACCCGGCATGCGCTGCCGTCCTGGGCGCAGAGCCCGACAGTGCCATTGGCCAACCGCTGGCGCAGTGGCTGCCGAGCCCGGCCCAGCAGGGCCAGGCACTGCTCGACGCGTTGCTGCGTTCGACGGCGGTGATCCAGTTCGGGCTCGATGGCATTGTGCTTGAGGCAAACCCGATGTTTCTCGATGCCATGGGCTATCGGCTCGAGCAGGTGGTGGGCAGGCATCACCGGATGTTCTGCAGCGCCGCGCAGGCCAGCAGCCCTGACTACGCCGCGTTCTGGCAGACGCTCAATACCGGCCGTTATGTGGCGGGTCGCTTCTGCCGCCTGGACCGACAAGGCCGTGAGGTCTGGCTGGAAGCCAGCTACAACCCGGTCACCGACGCCCGGGGGCGCCTGGTGAAGGTGGTCAAGTTCGCTTCGGTGGTGACTGACCAGGTGCGCCGCGAGGAGGAGGTCAAGCGTGCCGCGCAGGTGGCGCTGGACGTTTCCCGCAGCACCGACGCCGGCGCCAGCGAAGGTGTGGCGGTGATGCATGCCATGGAGCAGACCATGCACGACGTGGCGCGCCAGATGCAGGCTGCGGGGGTCACCATCAGTGCCCTGGGCGAGCAATCGACCAGCATCAGCGCCATCGTGCAGACCATTGGCGGGATTGCCGCGCAGACCAACCTGCTGGCCCTCAACGCGGCCATCGAGGCGGCACGTGCCGGCGAGCAGGGCCGAGGCTTTGCCGTGGTGGCCGATGAGGTACGCAAGCTGGCGGCACGCACCAGCACGGCCACCGCCGAGATCGATGCCGTGGTTGCACGTAACCAGGTCCTGGCCAGCCAGGCAGTCAGCGAGGTCGAGCGTAGCCGGATGGAGGCGGCCAGCGCATTGCAGTTGGCGCTCCAGGCCGGTACGGCCATCAGCGCCATCCAGGCCGGGGCACGCAAGGTGGTGGATGCGGTGGAGCGGGTCAGCGAAGACCTGGGCTAGGCATGACGTAGGGGGGCAGATTTGCCATATGTGTTTGCGAAGCATTAGCATTAGCAAAATCATTGATCTCGCCCCGGAACCTGACATGCCTTCGCCGCCACCGTCACGGCCAGCTCTGCTGGCGTTCTGCTGTTTCGTCCCGTTGCTGGCCCAGGCTGGCGAACCGATCCAGCTGGAGGCTACCGACATCAGTGCCGATGCCCTGAAGGCGCGGCCAGGCGCAGTGCCTGAGGCGTTCGCCGGCGGGCAGGTTGCCCGGGGCGGGCAGATGGGCGTGCTGGGCGACCAGGACTACATGGATGTGCCCTTCACGATGACCAGCTACACCGCCAAGGTCATCGAAGACCAGCAGGCCGAAGACATCGGCGACGTGCTGGCCAACGACCCTTCGGTGCGCGAGTCGTACGGCTTTGGCAACCAGTCCAAGGTGTTCGTGATCAGGGGATTGCCGCTGGCCGGTGATGACATTTCCTTCAATGGCCTGTACGGCATCCTGCCGCGCCAGGTCATGGCCACCGACGGCGTGGAACGGGTCGAAGTGTTCAAGGGGCCGAATGCCTTTCTCAATGGCGTCAGCCCGACCGGCACCGGCCTGGGCGGCAACGTCAACCTGCGGCCCAAGCGCGCCGAAGACTTGCCGACACGTCGCTACACCCAGGACATCAGCGCTGATGGCCGCATGGGCGAACACCTCGATATCGGCCAGCGCTATGGTGAAGACAACCGTTTCGGTGCGCGGCTGAACCTCAGCCAGCGTGAAGGCGAAACGGCGGTCGACGATCAGGACCAGCGCACCAAGTTGTTTACCGCAGGGCTGGATTACCGCGGCGACAACTTCCGCCTGTCGACCGATATCGGCTACCAGAAGCAGCGCATCAACCACCTGCGCAATTCGGTGCGCCTGGGTGGCACCACCACCCGCCTGCCGACCGCGCCGGATGCCAGCCATAACTATGGTCAGGCCTGGAGCTACAGCGAGTCGGAAGACACCTTTGGCATGGCGCGCGGCGAATGGGACCTGAACGACAACTGGACGGCCTACCTGGCCGGCGGTGCACGGCATACGCGCGAACACGGCACCTATGGCACCCCGGTGCTGGTCGGCAACAGCGGCGCGGCGACGATTACCCCTTCCGACATTGTCCATGGTGAAGACAACAGCAGCTTCAGTGCCGGCCTCAATGGCCGGTTGCAGACCGGAGCGATCAGCCACCAGATCGCCGTGGGGGCGAACACCTTGTGGACCCAGGCGGAAAACGCCTACACCTTCTATTCGCCGATCAGCAGCAACATCTACGACACGGTGCAGCAAGCCAAGCCTGCCAATGTCACCCGCTGGGGCGGTGACATGGGCGACCCGGGGGTAACCGCCAAGACCCGCACCCGCAGCCTGGCGATTTCCGACACGGTTGGCCTGTTCGACGACCGCCTGTTACTGACCTACGGCGTGCGCCGCCAGCAACTGCGTATGCAAAGCTATTCCTACGATGGCAGCGGTCCTGTCACGCCTGGCCGGCCGAGTACGGACGGCAGCCGCAGTGGCGACCCCTACGACAAGTCGATCACCACGCCGGTATACGGCGTCGTGTTCAAAGCCACCGATAGCGTCTCGCTGTACGCCAACCGTATCGAAGGCCTGGCCCAGGGGCCAACGGCGCCGGCCAATGTTTCCAACGCCAGCGAGATGTTTCCCCCAGGTCGCACCAAGCAGCTTGAAGCCGGTATCAAGCTCGACCGGCAGACCTTTGGCGCGAACCTGGCCGTGTTCCGCATCGAGAAGCCGTCGGACGGCTACACCTTGAACAACGTCTTTATCCGCGACGGCGAACAGGTCAACAAAGGCCTGGAACTGAGCCTGTTCGGCGAGCCCGTCGAAGGCCTGCGGCTGATGGCCGGTGGTACCCGCATGAGCTCGGAGCAGAAGAATACCGCCAACGGCAGCAATGACGGCAACCACGCCATCGGGGTGCCAACCTTCCAGCTCAATGCCAGTGTCGACTGGGATGTCCCGGGTGTGCCGGGGCTGGCGCTGAATGCACGCATGTTGCGCACTGGCGGCCAGTATGTGGATGCCGCGAACAATGTCAGCCTGCCGACCTGGAACCGTTTCGACATCGGTGGCCGCTATACGCTGAAAGTGGCGGAAAAAGACCTGACCTTACGCGTCAACGTGGAAAACCTGACTGACAAGAACTACTGGGCTTCGGCCAATGGCGGGTACCTGACCCAGGGCGATCCGCGGCTGGTGAAGTTCTCCGGCACCATCGATTTCTGAGTGTCCGACCGGGGGCGCGCGATCCACAGAAGTTTGCGGCGTGCCAGGGCGGGCCCCCGCCCTGGCAGTGGTTGGCTACGACGCCTCCACCTCCAGAAACGCCGCCTCCAGCAACTGCCGGGTATACGGATGTTGCGGCGCGTGGAAGATCGCCTGCGCGTCCCCTTGCTCCACCACCTGGCCATGCTTGATCACCATCAACTGGTGGCTCAGTGCCTTGACCACCGCCAGGTCATGGCTGATGAACAGGTAGGTCAGGTTGTACTTCTGCTGCAGGTTGCGCAGCAGTTCCACCACCTGGCGCTGCACGGTGCGGTCCAGCGCCGATGTCGGTTCATCCAGCAGGATCAGCGCCGGCTTCAGCACCAGGGCCCGGGCAATGGCAATGCGCTGGCGCTGGCCACCGGAAAACTCATGCGGGTAGCGATGCCGCGTGCGTGGGTCCAGGCCGACTTCCTCCAGCGCCGCGATGATCGCCGCTTCCTGATCCTGAGGCGTGCCGATCTTGTGAATGCGCAGCCCTTCACCGACGATGTCCGCCACGCACATGCGCGGGCTCAGGCTGCCGAACGGGTCCTGGAACACCACCTGCATCTCCCGCCGTAGTGGCCGTACTGCCTTCTGGTTGAGGCATTCGAGCTGTTGCCCGTGGAAGCGAATCCCGCCCTGGCTGGCAATCAGCCGCAGGATCGCCAGGCCCAGCGTCGACTTGCCCGAGCCGGACTCGCCGACAATTCCCAGCGTCTGCCCCTGCGGCAGGCTGAAGTTGACCCCGTCCACCGCCTTCACATGGTCGACCGTACGCCGCAGCAAGCCTTTCCTGATCGGGAACCACACCCTGAGGTCATCCACCTCCAGCAAGGGCGCGCCCACCGGGTTGTGGGCCGGCAGCCCGCTGGGCTCGGCATTGATCAGCATCTGCGTGTAGGGGTGCTGCGGGGCGCTGAACAAGCGGCTGCATTCGGCCTGCTCGACGATCTGCCCGCGTTGCATCACGCACACCCGGTGGGCGATGCGCCGCACCAGGTTGAGGTCGTGGCTGATCAGCAGCAAGGCCATGCCCAGGCGCGCCTGCAGTTCCTTGAGCAGGTCGAGGATCTTCAACTGCACGGTCACATCCAGCGCCGTGGTCGGTTCGTCGGCAATCAGCAGGTCGGGTTCGTTGGCCAGCGCCATGGCGATCATCACCCGCTGGCGCTGCCCGCCCGACAGCTCGTGGGGCAGGGCCTTCAGGCGCTTGCGCGGCTCGGGGATGCCGACCATGTCCAGCAGCTCCAGCGTACGTGCCGTCGCTTCCTTGCCGCTCAGGCCCTTGTGCAGCAAGAGAATCTCGTTGATCTGCTTCTCGATGCAGTGCAACGGGTTCAGCGAGGTCATCGGCTCCTGGAAGATCATTGCAATGCGGTTGCCGCGGATGCGTTGCAGGCTCTTCTCGTTCTGCTGCAGGAGGTCCTTGCCCTCGAAGCGGATGCTGCCGCTGGGGTGGCGGGCCAGGGGGTAGGGCAGCAGGCGCAGGATCGAGTGCGCGGTCACCGACTTGCCCGAGCCGCTCTCGCCGACCAGGGCCAGCGTCTCACCCTTGCGGATATCGAAGCTGATGCCATCCACCACGCGGTTGACCTGCTCCCCGGTGACGAACTCCACCGCCAGGTCGCGCACTTCGATCAGGTTCTGTTCACTCATGTCACTTCCTCGGGTCGAAGGCATCGCGGGCGGATTCGCCGATGAACACCAGCAGGCTCAGCATCAGCGCCAGCACGGCGAAGGCACTGATGCCCAGCCATGGCGCCTGCAGGTTGGACTTGCCCTGGGCGACCAGCTCGCCCAGCGACGGCGCGCCAGGCGGCAGGCCAAAACCGAGGAAGTCCAGGGCGGTGAGGGTGCCGATGGCGCCGGTGAGGATGAACGGCATGAAGGTCATGGTCGAGATCATCGCGTTGGGCAGGATGTGCCGGTACATGATCGCGCCATTGCGCATGCCCAGGGCACGGGCGGCGCGCACGTATTCCAGGTTGCGCCCGCGCAGGAACTCGGCGCGCACCACGTCCACCAGGCTCATCCACGAGAACAGCAGCATGATGCCCAGCAGCCACCAGAAGTTCGGCTGCACGAAACTGGCCAGGATGATCAGCAGGTACAGCACCGGCAGGCCGGACCAGACTTCCAGGAAGCGCTGCCCGGCCAGGTCGACCCAGCCGCCATAGAAGCCCTGCAGGGCTCCGGCGATCACGCCGACGATGGAACTGAGCAGGGTCAGCGTCAGGGCGAACAGTACCGAAATGCGGAAACCGTAGATGACCCGTGCCAGCACGTCGCGGCCCTGGTCATCGGTGCCCAGCCAGTTGTCTGCCGACGGCGGCGCCGGGGCCGGCACGCGCAGGTCGTAATTGATGCTCTGGTAGCTGAACGGGATCGGTGCCCACAGTACGAAGCTGTCTTTCTTCGCCAGCAGTTCGCGGATGTACGGGCTCTTGTAGTTGGCTTCCAGCGGGAATTCGCCGCCAAAGGTGGTTTCCGGGTAGCGCTTGAATGCCGGGAAGTACCACGCGCCGTCGTAGCGCACGGCAATCGGCTTGTCGTTGGCGATCAGCTCGGCGCCCAGGCTCAGGCCGAACAGGATCAGGAACAGCCACAGCGACCACCAGCCACGGCGGTTGGCCTTGAAGCGCTCGAAGCGCCGACGGTTGAGGGGGGACAAGGCCATGTCAGTGCTCCCGGCTGGCGAAGTCGATGCGTGGATCGACCAGGGTGTAGGTCAGGTCGCCGATCAGTTTCACCACCAGCCCCAGCAGGGTGAAGATGAACAGGGTGCCGAAGACCACCGGGTAGTCGCGGTTGATGGCCGCCTCGAAGCTCATCAGGCCCAGGCCGTCGAGGCTGAAGATCACCTCGATCAGCAACGAGCCGGTGAAGAAGATACCGATGAATGCCGAAGGGAACCCGGCGATCACCAGCAGCATGGCGTTGCGGAACACGTGGCCGTACAGCACGCGCGGCCGGCTCAGGCCCTTGGCCTTGGCCGTGACCACGTATTGCTTGTTGATCTCGTCGAGGAAGCTGTTCTTGGTCAGCAAGGTCATGGTGGCGAAGTTGCCGATGACCAGCGCGGTGATCGGCAGGACCAGGTGCCAGAAGTAGTCCAGCACCTTGCCGGTGGTGCTCAGTTCGTCGAAGTTGTTCGAGGTGAGGCCGCGCAGCGGGAACCAGTCGAAGTAGCTGCCGCCGGCGAACAGCACGATCAGCAGAATGGCAAAGAGGAACGCCGGGATGGCATAGCCGACGATGATCGCCGAGCTGGTCCACACGTCGAAGTGGCTGCCATGGCGCACCGCCTTGGCGATACCCAGCGGGATCGACACCAGGTACATGATCAACGTGCTCCACAGCCCCAGCGAAATCGACACCGGCATCTTTTCGATGATCAGGTCGATGACCTTGGCATCACGGAAGAAGCTGTCGCCGAAGTCCAGCCGGGCGTAGTTCTTGATCATGATCCACAGGCGCTCGGGCGCCGACTTGTCGAAGCCGTACATGCGCTCGATCTCGGCAATCAACGCCGGGTCCAGGCCCTGGGCACCACGGTAGTTGGAACCGGCCACCGACACTTCGGCACCGCCACCGGCAATGCGGCTGGTGGCGCCTTCGAAGCCTTCGAGCTTGGCGATCATCTGTTCGACCGGGCCGCCGGGGGCGGCCTGGACGATGATGAAGTTGATGATCAGGATGCCGAACAAGGTCGGGATGATCAGCAGCAGGCGGCGCAGGATATAGGCCAGCATCTCAGTTGGCCTCGTCCGCAGCGGTGGCGCCGACCGCCGGCGTCACGCCGGGCTTGATCCACCAGGTGTCGATGCCGATGTCGTACTTGGGCGATACCTTGGGGTGGCCGATGTGGTTCCAGTAGGCCACGCGCCAGGTCTTGATGTGCCAGTTGGGGATCACGTAGTAGCCCCACAGCAACACGCGGTCGAGGGCGCGGCAGTGGTCGATCAGGCTCTGGCGTGAATCGGCGTTGATCAATTGTTCCACCAGCTGGTCGATGGCCGGGTCGCGCAGGCCAATGAAGTTGCGGCTGCCGGGGTTGTCGGCGGCGGCGCTGGACCAGAACTCGCGCTGCTCGTTGCCTGGCGAGTTGGACTGCGGGTAGCCGCCGACGATCATGTCGTAGTCGCGTGAACGCAGGCGGGTGATGTACTGCGACACGTCGACCCGGCGGATATTCAGCTCGATACCGAGGTCGGCGAGGTTGCGCTTGAACGGCAACAGGATGCGCTCGAACTCGGTCTGTGCCAGCAGGAACTCGATGCTCACCGGCTTGCCCTGGGCGTCGACCATCTTGTCGTCGACGATTTTCCAGCCGGCTTCCTGCAGCAGCTTGTAGGCCTGGCGCTGCTGTTCGCGGATCATCCCGCTGCCGTCGCTGACCGGGTTGTGGAAGGCCTCGCTGAACACCTGTTCGGGCACTTTGCCGCGCAGCGGTTCGAGGATTTTCAGCTCGCTGGGGCTGGGCAGGCCGCGGGCGGCCATTTCCGAGTTTTCGAAGTAGCTGCCGGTCCGGGTGTAGGCACCGTTGAACAGCTGCTTGTTGGTCCACTCGTAGTCCAGCAGCAGGCTCAGTGCCTGACGCACGCGGATGTCCTGGAACACCGGGCGGCGAATGTTGAAGATGAAGCCCTGCATGCCGGTGGGGTTACCGTTGGGCAGCTCTTCCTTGATCAGGCGCCCCTCGCGCACGGCCGGTACGTTGTAGGCGGTGGCCCAGTTTTTCGCGCTGACTTCCAGCGCATAGTCGAACGCCCCCGCCTTCAAGGCTTCGAGGGCGACTGTGGTGTCGCGGTAGGAATCGAAGGTCATCACATCGAAGTTGTAGAAGCCGCGGTTGATCGGCAGGTCCTTGGCCCAGTAATCCTTGACCCGCTCGTAGCGTACCGAGCGCCCGGCCTTCACTTCGGCGACCTTGTACGGGCCGCTGCCCAGCGGGATTTCCAGGTTGCCGCGGTCGAATTCGCGGTTTTCGTACCAGTGCCTGGGCAGTACCGGCAACTGGCCAAGAATCAGCGGCAGCTCACGGTTGTTCTTGTGCTTGAAGCGGAACAGCACCTTCAGCGGGTCTTCGGCGACCACTTCGGCAACGTCGGAATAATACTGGCGGTACAGCGGCGCACCGTCCTTGATCAGGGCATTGAAGGTGAATACCACGTCGTCGGCGCGCATCGGGTGGCCGTCGTGGAAGCGTGCTTCCGGGCGCAGGTAGAAGCGCACCCAGCTATTGTCCGGGGCCTTCTCGATCTTGCCGGCCACCAGGCCGTATTCGGTGAACGGCTCGTCCTGGCTCTGGCGCATCAGGGTGTCGTAGATGATGCTGATGTTCTCGGCCGATACGCCCTTGTTGATGAACGGGTTGAGGCTGTCGAAGCCGCCGAAGCTGGACTGGCGGAAGGTGCCGCCCTTGGGGGCGTCGGGGTTGACGTAGTCGAAGTGCTTGAAGTCGGCCGGGTATTTGGGGGGCTCGTCATACAGGGTGAGTGCGTGTTGCGGTGCGGCCAGGGCGGGAAGGCTCAGGCAGGCAAGCAACAGGCTGCCGGCCAGCTGGCGCAGTCGGTGCGTTGGCATCATTGGGCTTTCTCCGAAGTCTTGATCCACCAGCTGTTCAGCCCGAGGGTGTAGGGCGGCGTGGTGACGAAGGCGAACCGGTTGCGGTAGGCCAGGCGATGATTGTCGAGGTACCAGTTGGGGATCATGTAGTACTGCCATGAGAGCACGCGGTCCAGGGCGCGGGCGGCAGCCACCTGGTCATCGCGGGTGCGGGCGGCGAGCAGGGCGTCGAGCAGGTGGTCGACCACCGGGTCCCTGACCCCAGCATAGTTCTTGCTGCCCTTGGTCGTGGCTTGGCTGGAGTGGAAGTACAGCCACTGTTCAAGGCCAGGGCTCAGGGTCTGGTTCAGGGTCATCAGGATCATGTCGAAATCGAACTGGTCCAGGCGCTGTTTGTACTGGGCACGGTCGACGGTACGCAAGTGTGCATCGATGCCGATGCTGGCCAGGTTTTCCACATAAGGCTGCAGGATGCGTTCAAGGTTGGGGTTGACCAACAGCAGCTCCATGCGCAGTTGCTGGCCCTTGCTGTTGACCAGGCGCTGGCCATCGAGCTTCCAGCCGGCTTCGGCAAGCAAGCCGAGCGCCTGGCGCAGGGTCTGGCGGCCGATGCCGCGGCCATCGGTCTGGCTGACCTTGTACGGTTCGCTGAACAGCCTGGCCGGCAACTGGTCGCGAAACGGTGCCAGCAGCAGCCACTCCTTGCCGGTGGGCAGGCCGCTGGCGGTGAAATCGCTGTTGGGGTAGTAACTGGTCGAGCGGCGGTAGGCGCCGCTGAACAGCGCGCGGTTGGTCCACTCGAAGTCGAGCATCAATCCCAGTGCCTGGCGTACCCGTGGGTCGCTGAAGGTCGCCCGCCGGCTGTTCATGAACAGGCCCTGGGTCTGGGTCGGAATGCGGTGCGGGATCTGCGCCTTGATCACCTCGCCACGGCGCACGGCCGGGAAGTTGTAACCGTTGGCCCAGTTTTTCGCTTGGTGTTCGATATAGATGTCGAATTCGCCGGCCTTGAACGCTTCGAAGGCCACCGTGGCATCGCGATAGAACTCATATTCGACGCGGTTGAAGTTGTACTTGCCACGGTTCACCGCCAGGTCCTTGCCCCAGTAGTTCTTCACCCGCTCGAATACCAGCCGGCGCCCGGGCTGGACCTCGGTGATGCGGTACGGGCCACTGCCCAGCGGCGGCTCGAAGGTGGTGGCCTTGAAGTCGCGGTTCTGCCAGTAATGCCTGGGCAGCACCGGCATCTCGCCCAGGCGCAGGATCAGCAGCGGGTTGCCGGCGCGCTTGAACACGAAGCGGATGCGCAGCGGGCCGAGGATATCCACCCGCTGCACTTCCTGCAGGTTGGTGCGGTAGATCGGGTGGCCGTCCTTGAGCAACGTGCGGTAGGAGAACGCCACATCTGCCGAGGTGATCGGCTTGCCATCATGCCAGCGGGCTTCCGGGCGCAGGTTGAATACCACCCAGCTGCGGTCCTCGCTGTACTCCACCGAGCGCGCGATCAGGCCATAGCTGGAGGTCGGCTCGTCGCCGGACGGGTCGTACTGGCCGGTGCCGACCATCAGCGGCTCGTTCAGCTCGCTGATGCCATATTGCTGGAAGTTGGGCGTGGTAACCGGGCTCGACCCTTTGAAGGTGTACGGGTTGAGCGTGTCGAAGGTACCGAAAGCCATGGCGCGCAAGGTGCCACCCTTGGGCGCATGCGGGTTGACCCAGTCGAAATGGGTGAATGTGGCTGGGTACTTGAGCGTGCCGAACTGCGCGTATCCGTGGCTTTCGCTCACCATCGCGGCTGCGGGAAAGCTCAAGGCCAGGCTGAGTGACAGCAGGAGGGGACGTATCAAGTCGGCATCCGATCCAGAGGCGTTGGGCTTTGATCGGGGTACAGTAACAGCTTGCTGGGGTTGGAAAAAGAGAGGTTTTGCAGGAGAGGAGGGCAGGCGTCCCTGCTTATGTGTAACAGGGGGGCGCGGTAGCTGTAGGAGCTGTCTCGTGTCGCGCAAGGCCTGCACAGCAGCTCCGGCAATAGCGGCATTCACTGCAAGAAGCTGGGGCTGCGGCCGCAGCCCTTTCGCGACACAAGGCCGCTCCTACAAGGACTGCGTTGTTTCTATCGAGGTCAATGCGAGAGGTAGACGGTCAGGGTCTGGCCTGGCTTCAGGGCGTGACCGCTACGCGGGTTCCAGCGCTTGAGATGTTGCATTTCAACGTTGAAGCGCTTGGCCACCAGGTACAGCGAGTCGCCCTTGCGCACCTTGTACTGGGTGGAACGCTTGCCGGATGCCGCTACCCGGTTGGCAGCCGCGCTGGGTGCATCGCCCCCGCGCAAGGCCAGGACCTGGCCAGCGCGTACGCTGTTGCCAGAGAGCCGGTTCCAGCGCTTGATGTCCTTGACCGAAACGCGGTTGGCCTTGGCAATGCTGCCCAGGTTGTCGCCACGTTTGACCCGGTAGCTGCGCGCCGCCACCGGTGCCTGGGCTTCCGCGACGGCACGGGCAAACACGGCCTTGTTCGGCTGCAGGCTGACCAGTTGCTCGGGCTTGAGGTTGGACAGGCTGTCGCTCAACAGTTGCGCCTTTGCCGTTGGCACCAGCAGTTGCTGCGGGCCGTCCACGGTCATGCGTTTCTTGTACGCCGGGTTGAGCTGGATCAGTTCGTCTTCGTCGATGTTGGCGAAGGCTGCCACGCGCGACAGGTCGAGGCGGTCGTTGATGACCACCGCCTCGAAGTAGGGTTCGTTGGCGATCGGGCTCAGGTTCACGCCATAGGCTTCCGGCGTCAGCACCACCTGCGACAGGGCCAGCAGCTTGGGCACGTAGTCGCGGGTTTCCTGGGGCAGCGGCAGGTTCCAGTAGTCGGTCGGCAGGCCGAGCCGTTCATTGCGTTCGATGGCGCGGCTGACTGTGCCTTCGCCGGCGTTGTAGGCGGCCAGGGCCAGCAGCCAGTCACCGTTGAACATGTCGTGCAGGCGGCTGAGGTAGTCCAGCGCAGCGTTGGTCGAGGCGGTCACGTCGCGACGGCCATCGTAGAAGTTGGTCTGGCGCAGGTTGAAGTGGCGACCGGTCGACGGGATGAACTGCCACATGCCCGCGGCGTGGGCGCGCGAGTAGGCCATCGGGTTGTAGGCACTTTCGATGGCTGGCAGCAGGGCCAGTTCCAGCGGCATGTCGCGCTCTTCAAGGCGCTCGACGATGTAGTGCAGGTAGAGGCTGCCGCGCTCGCCAGCGGTTTCGATGAAGCTCGGGTTGCTGGCGAACCACAGGCGCTGCTGCTCGATGCGTGGGTTGACGTCGATGTTGTCCTGCAGGGCAAAACCCTGGCGCATGCGTTCCCACACGTCCTGCGGCGGCTGCTCGGCCGGCTTGACCTGCAACGGTGACGGCTTGTGCTTGATCCGTGCCTGGTAGTTGTGCGCGCGAACGCTATCGGATTCGTCGAGCTGACGGGTGCTCTGGCAGCCCACCAGGGTGGCGGCCAGGGCCAGCGCACTGATTTGGGCCAGGCGCGTCAGGGCGACGGAATGAGAGGTTCTGCGGCTACGTGAAGACATCGGCTGACACAGGTTTCCGGGCGAAAAATTTCGGCGATTCTAGAAACCGCTCCGGGCCGGGTCAACCGTTGAGCCTCGCTTGCGATATATCTTGGCGTTATCAGAAGGTGTCCTTCCAAGACCTCAAGGCAGCAAAAACAGCGACATGCGAGGGGTTTGAATGTCCCTTCCATTCGTCTGCTTTTTGTTTAACTAATGTTTCAGAGGTGCGCAGGAAGGGATTCGTCAGGCGTTCCAGGCCGATCGTTGATGGCAAGGTGATGCAATTGTCGGCACGCAAGCGGGTAACGTCCGCGAACCGCTGCTGAACATGCAGGTTGCCAGGTTCCACCGCCTGGGCGAAACGCAGGTTGCTCAAGGTGTATTCATGGGCGCAGTACACCTCGGTGTGCGCAGGCAGCGCCGCCAGGCGGGCCAGGGCCGGCTGCATCTGCTCGGGGGTGCCTTCGAACATGCGTCCGCAACCGGCGGCGAACAGGGTGTCGCCACTGAACAGCACGGGGGTTGCCGGCTGGTCGCTGAAGAAGGCGATATGGCCTAGGGTGTGACCGGGCACGGCCAGCACCTGGAAGGTCACATCCAGCACGCTCACCTGGTCGCCATCGTCCAGCGCCAGGTCACGGCACGGAATGCGTTCCCGGGCCGGGCCGCACACCCGCGCCCCGGTCAGTTGCTTGAGCCGTTCCACGCCGCCGACGTGGTCATGGTGATGGTGGGTGACGAGAATGTCGCTCAGCACCCAGCCCGGGTGCGCCGACAGCCAGCCTTCCACTGGGCCGGCATCTCCCGGATCGACCACCGCGCAGCGGCGTTTGGCAGTATCCTGTAACAACCAGATGTAGTTGTCGGAGAAAGCGGGGAGAGCATCGATCTGTATCATGGTGCGGATCCGATTCGCCTAGCGTGGCACATGAGGGCATCTTAGCCGCGATGGCGCGGTGCGAGAACCTTCGAGGGAGAGCGCAATGACCGACCAAGCCTTTGCCCAGGCCGACCCGGACTGGGTCAAGCTGATCAGCCTGGCCCGTGAGTGGTTCAACGGCCCACTCGGCCAGCTGATGCTCAAGGAGGAGGAAAAACTGCTGGAAGAAGAGCTCGGGCGCTTCTTCGGCGGTTACCTTGTTCACTATGGGCCGTGCGCCGAGCCGCCACCCAGCGCCCCGCAGGTGCAGCGCAACGTGCGCCTGGGCGCGCCGCTGCCAGGGGTGGAGATCGTCTGTGAAGAACAGGCCTGGCCGCTGAGCGAGCACGCCGCCGACGTGGTGGTGCTGCAGCATGGCCTGGATTTCAGCCTGTCACCCCACGGTTTGCTGCGCGAGGCCGCCAGCGCGGTGCGCCCTGGCGGGCACCTGTTGATTATCGGCATCAACCCATGGAGCGGTTGGGGCGTGCGCCATCTGTTCAGCCATGGCGCCTTGCGCAAGGCCCGCTGCATCTCTCCTTCGCGGGTGGGTGACTGGCTCAACCTGCTGGGCTTCGCGCTGGAGAAACGCCGCTTCGGGTGCTATCGTCCGCCGCTCGCCTCTGCCGCCTGGCAACAGCGCCTGGCGGGTTGGGAACGCCTGGCCGGGGGCTGGCAGGGCTCCGGTGGCGGCGTCTACCTGCTGGTTGCGCGCAAGATGGTGGTAGGCCTGCGGCCGCTGCGCCCGGAACGTCGCGAACCGATGGGCAAGCTGCTGCCGCTGCCGCTGGCCAAGGTCAACCGCACGGCGGTCAATCCGGACACTGAAAAGCACTGAACATGAGTGGTACATGAGCGAAAGCGTCGAGATGTTTACCGATGGTGCCTGCAAGGGCAACCCCGGCCCGGGCGGCTGGGGGGTCCTTATGATCTACAAGGGCGTCGAGAAGGAACTGTGGGGCGGCGAACGCGAAACCACCAACAACCGCATGGAACTGATGGCGGCGATCCAGGGGCTGATGGCGCTCAAGCGCGAATGCGAGGTGGTGCTGACCACCGACTCGCAGTACGTGATGAAGGGCATCAACGAATGGATGGTCAACTGGAAGAAGCGCGGCTGGAAGACCGCAAGCAAGGAACCGGTGAAGAACGCCGACTTGTGGCAACTGCTGGATCAGCAGGTCAACCGCCACAAGGTGACCTGGAAATGGGTACGCGGGCATATCGGCCACCCCGGCAACGAACGCGCCGACCAGCTCGCCAACCGTGGGGTCGATGAGGTGCGCGCGCAGCGCTGAGCTGGGGTACAATCGCCACCTTTGTGACTGATGCAAGTTGGAGCGCCCCGCGTGGAGCAGCAGCAAGATAAGCGGTTTGTCATTCTCGATACCGAAACCACGGGTATGCCGGTCAGCGAAGGCCACCGGATCATCGAGATCGGCTGTGTCGAGGTGATCGGTCGGCGCCTGACCGGGCGGCACTTCCATGTCTACCTGCAGCCGGACCGCGAGAGTGACGAGGGCGCCATCAACGTCCACGGTATCACCGATGCCTTCCTGGTCGGCAAGCCACGCTTTGCCGATGTCGCCGAGGAATTCTTCGAATTCATCCAGGGCGCTACGCTGGTCATCCACAACGCGGCGTTCGACGTTGGCTTCATCAACAACGAGTTCGCCCTGCTGGGCCAGCACGACCGCGCCGACATCTCGCAGCACTGCACCGTCCTCGACACCCTGCTGCTGGCGCGCGCGCGCCATCCGGGGCAGCGCAACAGCCTCGATGCGCTGTGCAAACGCTACGACATCGACAACTCGGGCCGTGAACTGCACGGCGCACTGCTCGACTCGGAACTGCTGGCTGACGTCTACCTGGCGATGACCGGTGGCCAGACCAGCCTGTCGCTGGCAGGCCACGGTGCCGACGCCGGGGATGACGGCCAGGCGGCGGCTGGCAGCGAGATCCGCCGGATTGTCGGGCGTGCACCGGGGCGGGTGATCATGGCCAATGCCGAGGAGCTGGAGGCGCATGCCGAGCGCCTGGCGGCGATTGCCAAGTCGGCTGGTGGGCCCGCGATGTGGCAGGTGCTGACCGAGACGCCTGCCGGTTGATAGCCTGCCGCGAGGTGTTGCGGCCGCGTTGCGGCCCTTTCGCGACACGAGGCCGTTCCTGCAGCTAACCTCATTGGGACTCCATGTCCTTCGGAGGTAGCCACCTGATGTACAAGGACCTCAAGTTCCCCATCCTCATCGTCCACCGTGCCATCAAGGCCGACAGCGTTGCCGGCGAGCGTGTGCGCGGTATCGCCGAGGAGCTGAGCCAGGACGGCTTTACCGTCATCAAGGCCGCCGACCACGCCGAAGCGCGCCTGGTCGCCACCACCCACCACGGCCTGGCCTGCATGCTGATCGCCGCCGAAGGTGTCGCCGAGAATACCCACTTGCTGCAGAACATGGCCGAGCTGATCCGCCTGGCTCGGCTGCGTGCGCCCAACCTGCCGATTTTCGCCCTGGGCGAGCAGGTCACCCTGGAAAATGCCCCTGCCGAAGCCATGAGCGAGCTGAACCAGCTGCGTGGCATCCTCTACCTGTTCGAAGACACCGTGCCGTTTCTCGCGCGCCAGGTCGCCCGTGCCGCGCACACTTACCTCGATGGCCTGTTGCCGCCGTTCTTCAAGGCCCTGGTGCAGCACACCGCGCAATCCAACTATTCCTGGCACACGCCGGGCCACGGTGGCGGTGTGGCCTACCGTAAAAGCCCGGTGGGCCAGGCTTTCCATCAGTTCTTCGGGGAGAATACCCTGCGCTCGGACCTGTCGGTTTCGGTGCCGGAACTGGGCTCGCTGCTCGACCACACCGGTCCCCTGGCCGCGGCCGAGGCCAGGGCGGCGCGCAACTTCGGCGCCGACCACACCTTCTTCGTCATCAATGGCACCTCCACCGCCAACAAGATCGTCTGGCACGCCATGGTTGGCCGTGACGACCTGGTACTGGTGGACCGCAACTGCCACAAGTCGGTGGTGCATGCGATCATCATGACCGGCGCCATCCCCCTGTACCTGTGCCCCGAACGCAACGAACTGGGGATCATCGGGCCGATCCCGCTCAGTGAATTCAGCCCCGCGTCGATCCAGGCGAAGATACAGGCCAACCCGCTCGCGCGCGACCGCGGGCAGCGCATCAAGCTGGCAGTGGTGACCAACTCCACCTATGACGGCCTGTGCTACCACGCCGGGCTGATCAAGCAGACCCTCGGCGCCAGTGTCGAGGTGCTGCACTTCGACGAGGCCTGGTTCGCCTACGCGGCGTTCCACGGCTTCTTTACCGGGCGCTACGCCATGGGCACGGCCTGTGCGGCAGACAGCCCGCTGGTGTTCAGCACCCATTCCACCCACAAGCTATTGGCCGCGTTCAGCCAGGCCTCGATGATTCACGTGCAGGACGGGGCCAGGCGCCAACTGGACCGGGACCGCTTCAACGAAGCGTTCATGATGCACATTTCGACCTCGCCGCAGTACAGCATCCTCGCCTCGCTGGACGTGGCCTCGACCATGATGGAAGGCCCGGCCGGGCATTCACTGCTGCAAGAAATGTTCGACGAGGCCCTGAGTTTCCGCCGCGCCCTGGCCAACCTGCGCGAGCACATTGCCGCAGACGACTGGTGGTTCAGCATCTGGCAGCCGCCGGGCACCGAAGGCATCCATCGCCTGGCCGCGCAGGACTGGCTACTGCAGCCGGGCGCCGAGTGGCACGGTTTCACGGAAGTGGCGGATGACTACGTGCTGCTCGACCCGCTGAAAGTGACGCTGGTAATGCCCGGCCTGAGTGCGGGCGGTGCGCTGGGCGAACATGGCATCCCGGCGGCGGTGGTCAGCAAGTTCCTCTGGGAGCGCGGGCTGGTGGTGGAAAAGACCGGCTTGTACAGCTTCCTGGTGCTGTTCTCCATGGGCATTACCAAGGGCAAGTGGAGCACGTTGCTTACCGAGTTGCTGGAGTTCAAGCGCCACTATGACGGCAACACAGCGCTGAACGACTGCCTGCCCAGCGTAATGGCTGCCGATGCGTCCCGCTACCAGGGCATGGGCTTGCGCGAGCTGTGCGACCAGTTGCATGGCTGCTACCGCAGCAATGCCACCGCCAAGCAACTGAAGCGGCTGTTCACCTGCTTGCCGGAGGTCGCCATGAGCCCGGCCAGTGCCTATGACCAGATGGTGCGTGGCGAAGTGGAGGCGGTGCCGATCGAGGCGCTGTCGGGGCGGGTGGCGGCGGTGATGCTGGTGCCGTACCCGCCGGGCATCCCATTGATCATGCCGGGGGAACGGTTCACCGAAGCGACCCGCTCGATACTCGACTACCTGGCCTTTGCCAGGGCGTTCAACCAGGGCTTCCCAGGCTTTCTCGCCGACGTGCATGGCCTGCAGAGCGAAAGTGGCCGCTACACGGTGGATTGCATCAAGGAATGCGAATGAGCTCGACGCCGCTGCGGGCCAGTTCGAAGCGGTTTTCACCCAGGTGGTTGACCTTGTCGCCGATGGCCAGGCGGTAAGTGGTGATGGGCGCGCCCAGCGTGCTGCCGTCCACTTGCAGGGTCGACTCCTGAAACTCGTGCACGGGGTAGATGCGGCCTTCGGCGTCACGGGCGTGAAATTGGCCGACCATTACTGCTGCCATTTGTGGGAAAACCTCTGAATTTCGTAGGGAATGTCTGAACGGATAGACCGTGGAACCGCCTCGGAAGTTTTCGCCCGCCGGAAAAAAAACCAAAGTGGCGAACAACGGTCATCTATAACTACAACGTCCCTTTACCCAGCAAAGGTTGGAAATTGCCATGACCCAGGTGTATTCGGTAGCAGTCGTCGTCGGTAGCTTGCGCAAGGACTCCTACAATCGCAAGGTTGCCCGCGCACTCTCGGAGCTGGCGCCGTCCAGCCTGGCCCTGAAGATCGTCGAGATCGGCGACTTGCCGCTGTACAACGAGGATGTCGAGGCCGATGCGCCGCCGCAATCGTGGAAGCGTTTTCGCGATGAGATCCGCCGCAGCGATGCAGTGCTGTTCGTCACCCCGGAGTACAACCGTTCGGTGCCGGGCTGCCTGAAGAATGCCATCGATGTCGGCTCGCGGCCCTACGGGCAAAGCGCCTGGAGTGGCAAGCCGACGGCGGTGGTCAGTGTATCGCCGGGAGCCATTGGTGGCTTTGGTGCCAACCATGCCGTGCGGCAGTCGCTGGTATTCCTGGACATGCCATGCATGCAGATGCCCGAAGCCTACATTGGCGGTGCGGCGAGCCTGTTCGACGAGGCCGGCAAGCTCAACGACAAGACCCGGCCGTTCCTGCAGGGGTTCATCGACAAGTTCGCTTCGTGGGTGAAGTTGAACAGGGCGGTTTGACCGCCTTGAGCGGCCTGGTGTCGCGAAGGCTGCGCAGCAGCCCTTTCGCGACACCAGGCCAGCTGTGTGCAGCGCTTCAGCGGAAGCTGTAGGAAACCCCGGCATACACGGCGAACCCTTCGCCCGGTGTCGAGCGGGCCACGTCCTTGCCCGCGTCGTTGTAGCCGGGTGTCACCGTTGCCGCATAGCGCTTGTTGGTCAGGTTGCGCAGGTCAAGCCAGGTCTGCCAGTCCTGTTTCGGTGAATTCCAGCCGAGGCGCGCGCCGAGCAAGGCATAGGCGTCGGCGTGGTAGCTGTTGGCATAGTCGACTTGCACCTTCGATGCCATCTGCGTGTTGACCGCCGCGTAGAACCCGCTGGGCCAGTCATGGCGCAGCTCGGCCTGGTAGTAGTGCATCGGGATGCCGGGCAGGCGGTTGTCGCCGAACTGGTCGTCGTCGCGGTAGTGGAAGTCACTGAAGGTGTAGGCCTGGCGCAAGCTGAGCCTGCCAGCCCCGGCGCGTTCCCATAGCGTGCTGTCGAGGCCTGCCTCCACCCCCTGGTGCACGGTGGCGCTGGCATTGAATTCCTTCGCCGGAGCGCCCTGCAGGATTTCCACGGCCAGCAGTTCATGTCGCACCTGCGCGTAGTACCAGGCCAGGTCCCAATGGCCTATTGCCGAATCGCCGCGCGCGCCCAGCTCCAGCGTGGTGGCTGTCTGGTTCTGCATTTCGATCGGTTGGTAGGCAGTCGGCGCGCTCCAGATCAGCGCCCAGGGATGTGGCGGTTCGACCGAGCGGCTCAGGTTGCCGTACACCTGCAGGTCCGGGTGGATGTCATAGCGCAGCCCCAGGCGAGGTGCATAGTCCCAGTCATGCAGGCTTACCTTGCCGCCTTCGGCAGGGTAGGTGACCGCACTTTCGCGGCGAGTGTAGATCAGCGCCAGGCCAGTGGTCAGCCACAGGTCCGGCACCAGTTCCAGGGCATTGCCGGCATGCAGCACGGTGTCCGAACCCTGGTAGGTGAAGTCGCGGGTACGCTTGCCGAACACGTCACCCGTCCGTTCGAATTGCGAGGCGCCGCTGTTGGGCAGGTGCTTGGTGGTGCGCCAGCCAACGGTGGTCTTGCTGTCGTGGCCCATCAGGGTGTCACGGCGGAAGTAATTCAAGGTGCCACTGACATCGGTGTAGGCCACCTTCAGGCGCATCGGGCCTTCGCGCAGGTCCATCGGGTAGTCGTGGTAGACCAGGCCGGCTTCCAGGCGTGCATCGTCGTCGAGGTAGAAGGTGGTCTTGTTGCCCAGCCAGGTGCTGCCCGGCTGAGGGCGGCTGTCGTCGCGGGCCAGGTAGTTCGGGTTGGCAGCGCGGGGGTGGTGCTTGATCTGCTCCTTGGTCAGGCGCCCGGCCAGTTCGTTCTCGGTTTCCCGATAACGCAGGTAGAAGCGGGTTTCCAGGTCAGGGTTGAAGCGGTAGCCGAAGTTGGCGGCAACGCCTTTCGCACTGCCGCTGCTGTGCGCCTGGTAGCCGTCATACTCCGAATCGGTCAGCGCCAGGTAATAGTCGAAGTTGCCCAGTACCTGGCCCGAACTCACCTGGCGGTGCTGATAGCCACGGCTGCCGACTTCGTAGCGCACCTGCAGCGGCGCCGCGTCGTAGCCGGTGTGGGTGATGTAGTTGAGTGCTCCGCCCAGGGCCAGCGCGCCCTGGTCAAAGCCATTGGCACCACGCAGCACTTCGGCACGGCTCAGCCACAGCGGCTCGAACAGTTCGTACGGCGTACCGCCCGGACCGGTCAGGGGCAGGCCGTCGAACAGCGTGTAGACCCCGGAGCCATGGGCCCCTGGGGCGCGGTTGATGCCCGAGCCGCGGATCGACAGCTTGATGCCATCGTTGCCAGCCGATTGGGCGAATACCCCGGGCTGGTAGGCGAGCACGTCCTGGTTGCTTGCGACCCGGCCTTGTCCTGCACGCTGCATGTCCACCAGATTGGTCGCCCCAGGCACCTCGCGCAGGCGTTCGCGGGCTGCGCCCAGGTCATTCTGCTCCTCGTCCGTGATCAGCACCTGGCCCAGTTCGACCGAGGAGGCCGCCGCAGCCTGGTTGGCGGCCAAGGCGGCCAGCAGGCCAAGGCAGGACGATAGGGGCAAAACGCAACGCATTGTACGACTCCAGGCGACAGGGCAAAGGACAACGGCGTTGAGACGAGCGAAATCGCGAATAAAGCACGAAGGAATCCGGCAAATTTGCTGCTGGTTTCATCAGGAGTGGTTGTACGAAAGTTCTCTACAAACCGCAGTAGTAGAGCCGCACGGCACGCGCTTCGTAAGGTGGCGGCAGACCGGCAGCGATGCCTGACTCAATCACCTGCGGAGTTCAAACATGAATGACAACCCTCGATGCGCGCAGCAACCTTTGGCGGACGCCCCGGTTCGCCTGACGCCACGTGAACAGCAAGTCCTGTTGTGATGTGCCTACGGCAAAAGTTCCTGGGAGATTGGCCAGATCCTGGCGTGCATGGAATCGACGGTGAACCTGACAATACCTGCAGAACAGGCAAGGCAGATAAAAAAACACCCCGCATCAGCGGGGTGTCTTGTTTTGCCGGGGTAATCAGCCGATCAGTTGCAGGCCCGCCTGCTGGACCATTTCCAGCAGCGGCTGCGGGTACACGCCAAGCACGAAGGCGAGAATGGCGATGGCCAGCAGCATGACGCCGCCGGTGCGCTGTTCCCACTTCAGCGGGGCGTCGTGGCGACGCAGGTTCGGCTCGACCAGGTACAGGGTGACCATGACGCGCAGGTAGTAGTAGACACCGATGGCGCTACCGATCACCAGCGCACCGACCAGCCACCACAGGTGCGACTCGACGCCGGTGGCGATGATGTAGAACTTGCCGATGAAGCCGGCAGTCAGCGGGATACCGGCCAGCGACAACATCATCACGGTCAGGACTGCGGTCAGGTACGGACGGCGCCAGAACAGGCCGCGGTACTCGTACAGCGCATCGGCGTCACGGCCGCCATAAGGCGACGACATCAGGGTGATGACACCGAACGCGCCGAGGCTGGTGATCACGTAGGTGACCAGGTACACGCCCATGGCTTCCAGGGCCAGGCCTTTGCTGGCCACCAGGGCGATGACCAGGTAGCCGAAGTGGGCGATGGACGAATAACCGAGCAGGCGCTTGAGGTTGCTCTGGGTCAGTGCCAGCAGGTTACCAATCAGGATCGAGGCCACGGCAATCACCGCAAGCACGGTGCTCAGCACGCCGCTGCTGGCCGCAGGGGAGAGCATGAACAGGCGTACCACCACGGCGAACACCGCCACCTTGCTGGCAGTGGCCAGGAACGCGGCGACCGGCGCCGGGGCGCCTTCGTAGACGTCCGGGGTCCACAGGTGGAACGGTACCAGCGACAGCTTGAAGGCCAGGCCGACCAGCATCATGGCCAGGCCCAGCTGGGCCAGCAGGCTTGGCATGCTGGTGGCAGCCAGGGCCTTGCCGATCTGGTCGAAGCTCAGGCTGCCGGCGTCGGCATACAGCAGGGCCATGCCGAACAGCAGGAACGCCGAGCCGGCGGCCGAAAGCACCATGTACTTGATGCCGGCCTCGAGCGAGCGCTTGTTGAAGAAGGCATACGCCACCAGGCCGTAGACCGGTACCGACAGCAGCTCGAGGCCGATGAACAACCCGGCCAGGTGGTTGGCGCTGACCAGCACCAGGCCGCCGAGGGCCGACATCAGCAACAGCAGGTAGAGTTCTTCGCGGTTGCCCGGGAAGCCCTTGGCGCCTTCGCCGAGGTAGGCGTGGGCGAGGGTGACGCAAGCCAGCGTGGCCACCAGCATGATCGCCATGTACAGGCAGGCGAACTTGTCGATGGTCACCAGCGAGGTGACCGCCAGCGGCGCAACCTTCAGCGCCGGCAGGATCGACAGCAGGGCCAGGTTGAGGCCCACGGTGGACAGCAGGAAGGTCTGCGAGTGGTTGCGCTTCCAGGCGATCGCCAGCATCACCACCACCGTGGTGATGGTGGTGATCAGCATCGGCGCCAATGCGATGAAGTGTTGAGTGGTGAATTCCATAGCGCTCTTACCGGGCCGAAGCGAGTTGAGTGAAAGCGGAACCGAGCCACTGCTGCACACCACTCATGGTGGCGGCAGAGGTGTCGAGGAACGGCTGCGGATACACGCCCAGCAGGATCAGCAGTACTGCCAGACCCAGGACCATGATCAGCTCGCGACCGTCCATGCCGGCCAGCACGCTGTCGGCCTTGGCCGGGCCGAAGTAGGCGCGGTGGATCATGATCAGCGAGTACACCGAACCGAACACCAGGCCAGTGGTGGCGATCACGGTGATCCACGGCACGCTGGCGAAGCTGCCGATCAGGATCAGGAATTCGCCGACGAAGTTGCCGGTGCCGGGCAGGCCCAGGGAGGCGGCGGCGAAGAACAGGCTGATGGCCGGCAGGTAGGCGATGCGGTGCCACAGGCCGCCCATTTCGCGCATGTCACGGGTGTGCAGGCGCTCGTACAGCTGGCCGGCCAGGATGAACAGCGCGGCAGCCGACAGGCCGTGGGCCAGCATCTGGATCACCGCGCCTTGCAGCGCCTGCTGGCTGCCGGAGTAGATACCGATCAGCACGAAGCCCATGTGCGAGACGCTGGAGAACGCGACCAGGCGCTTGATGTCGGTTTGCGCGAAGGCCAGGAAGGCGCCGTAGAAGATACCGATCAGGCCCAGGGTCATGGCGATCGGCGCGAACTCGGCCGAGGCATTCGGGAACAGCGGCAGGGCGAAGCGCAGCAGGCCGTAGGCCGCAGTCTTCAGCAAGATACCGGCGAGGTCCACGGAACCTGCGGTCGGCGCCTGGGCGTGAGCGTCAGGCAGCCAGGAGTGGAACGGCACCACCGGCAGTTTCACCGCGAAGGCGATGAAGAAGCCCAGCATCAGCAGGTACTCGGTACCGGCTGGCAGTTCGGCTTTCAGCAGGTCGCTGTAGTTGAAGGTGATCACCCCGGTGTTGGTGTAGTTGACCAGCACCAGGCCGAGGATCGCCACCAGCATGATCAGGCCGCTGGCCTGGGTGAAGATGAAGAACTTGGTCGCCGCGTAGATCCGGGTCTTCTTGCCGTCTGCCGAGCTGTGACCCCAGAGCGCGATGAGGAAGTACATCGGCACCAGCATCATTTCCCAGAAGAAGAAGAACAGGAACAGGTCCAGGGCCAGGAACACACCGACCACGCCGCCGAGGATCCACATCAGGTTGAGGTGGAAGAAGCCGACGTGGCGCTGGATTTCTTTCCAGGAGCACAGTACCGACAGCACACCGAGCAGGCCGGTGAGCAGGATCATCAGCAGCGACAGGCCGTCGAGGGCCAGGTGGATGCTGATGCCGAAGCGCTGGATCCACTGGACTTTGTATTCCAGGGCCCAGGCCGGCTCGGCGCCAGGAGCAGGGGCGAGGGTGTAGTCGCCGTTGGCCCACAGCCACAGGCCGATGCCGAGCAGCAGGGACATGGTCAGCAGCGCGATCCAGCGCGGCAGGGTGGCGCCGAAGCGCTCACCCAGCCAGCACAGGAAGCCGCCGATGAAGGGGATCAGGATCAGCCAAGGCAAAATCATGACGGGTTGGTTTCCTTTGGCAAAGTCGCAAGATTCATAGTCATACCGCAGCCACTACCACGGCACCGAGCACCAGCACGGCACCCACGGCGATAGAGGCGGTGTACCAGCGCAGCTGGCCAGTCTCGGTCTTGCTCATGGCGACGTGGCCGCCACGCGCCATCCGAGGAATCAGGCCGATGGTGCGGTCAACCGGGTCCTTGCGAAGGATATGGCTGATCAACAGGTACGGTTTGACGAAGAGCTTGTCGTAGATCCAGTCGAAGCCCCAGGCAGCGAACCACCAGGCCGACAGGACACGGCCGATGCCACTGTTGGCCACGGCGCTGACGAAGCGGCGCTTGCCCAGGAACAGCAGGGCCGACAGCAGGATACCGGCGATGGCAATGGCACCCGAGGTGATCTCCAGCGCGTGCTTGGCTTCGCCACCGGCGTGGCCGGCGCTTTCCGGCAGCACGCCTGCCAGCGGCGGGGTGATCCAGGCGCCGACGAAGGTCGACAGCACGATCAGCACGCCCAGCGGCAGCCAGTGGCTGATGCCGTGGCCCGCGTGGGCTTCGGTCTTGGCTTCGCCGTGGAAGGCGATGAAGATCAGGCGGAAGGTGTACAGCGAGGTCATGAACGCGCCGACCAGGCCGGCATACAGCAGGCCGGTGTTGCCGCTGGCGAAGGCTTCCCAGAGGATCTCGTCCTTGGAGTAGAAGCCCACGGTCACGATCGGCAGGGCGGCCAGGGCAGCGCCACCGACCACGAAGCTGGCGTAGGCCAGCGGCAGTTTCTTCCACAGGCCGCCCATCTTGAAGATGTCCTGCTCGTGGTGGCAGGCAACGATCACCGCACCGGAAGCCAGGAACAGCAGGGCCTTGAAGAAGGCGTGGGTCATCAGGTGGAAGATCGCCGCGTCCCAGGCACCCACGCCCAGGGCGAGGAACATGTAGCCGATCTGGCTCATGGTCGAGTAGGCGAGGATACGCTTGATGTCGGTCTGCACCAGCGCGGCGAAGCCGGCCAGTACCAGGGTCACGCCACCGACCACGCCAACCAGGTGCAGGATGTCCGGCGCCAGCAGGAACAGGCCGTTGGTGCGGGCGATCAGGTACACGCCCGCGGTCACCATGGTTGCCGCGTGGATCAGTGCGGAGACCGGAGTCGGGCCGGCCATCGCGTCGGCCAGCCAGGTCTGCAGTGGCAGCTGCGCCGATTTACCGACCGCACCACCCAGCAGCATCAGCGTGGCCAGGACCATCCAGGTGTCGCCAGCCTGGAACTTCTGCGGTGCCAGCACCAGCAGCTGCTGCACGTTCAGGGTACCCAGCTGGGCGAACAGGATGAACAGGCCGATGGCCATGAACACGTCGCCGATGCGGGTGACGATGAACGCCTTGAGTGCCGCGTTACCGTTGTTGCGATTGCTGTAGTAGAAACCGATCAACAGGTACGAGCACAGGCCCACGCCTTCCCAGCCGAAGTAGATGAACAGCAGGTTATCGCCGAGGACCAGGAACAGCATGCTGGCGATGAACAGGTTGGTGTATGAGAAGAAGCGCGAGTAACCGGCTTCACCACGCATGTACCAGGACGCGAACAGGTGGATCAGGAAGCCGACACCGGTGACCACGCCGAGCATGGTCACCGACAGGCCATCCAGGTAGAGGGTGAAGCTCGGCGCGAAGCCGTCCACCGACATCCACTGCCACAGCAGCTGGCTGTATGCGCCGCCTTCCGGCGGGGCAACGTTGAATTGCCAGATGACGTAGGCCGCCACGGCGGCCGACAGGCCCACCGAGCCGACGCCGATCAGGGCCGACAGGTTCTCCGAGAAGCGCCCGCGCGAGAACGACAGCAGCAGGAAGCCGAGGAGGGGGAAGACGAAAGTCAGGAAGAGAAGGTTCATCCGCGCATCTCACTGGCAGCATCGATGTCGAGAGTGTGGAAGCGGCGATACAGCTGCAGCAGGATGGCCAGGCCAATACTGGCCTCGGCGGCTGCCAGGCTGATCACCAGAATGAACATCACCTGGCCGTCGGGCTGGACCCAACGGGCACCGGCGACGATGAACGCCAGCGCAGAGGCGTTCATCATGACTTCCAGGCTCATGAGCACGAAGAGGATGTTGCGGCGGACCATCAGGCCAACCAGACCTAAGCAGAACAGGATGCCGGCGACCGCCAGACCATGCTCGAGAGGGATAGCACCCATGATTTACTCCTTCGCCTCGTTGCGGCCCAGGTGGAAGGCGGTGACGGCTGCCGCCAGCAGCAGCATCGAAGCCAGTTCGACCACCAGCAGGTACGGGCCGAACAGGCTGATGCCCACGGCTTTCGGGCCCACGCTGGTACCGCTGATGGCGGCGCCGCTCGGGGCGACGAACAGCACGTACAGCAGCTCCAGCAGCAGCAGGGCGGCGAGGATCACCGGCCCGGCCCAGATGCCCGGCTTGAGCCAGCCGCGTTCCTGGGCGACCGAAGCCGGCCCGAGGTTGAGCATCATCACCACGAACACGAACAGCACCATGATGGCGCCGGCGTAGGCGATCACTTCCAGGGCGCCGGCGAACGGCGCACCCAGGGCGAAGAAGATCATGGCCACGGAAATCAGCGAAATGATCAGGTAAAGCAAGGCGTGCACGGGGTTGGTACCGGTCACCACCCGAAGGGTGGAGAGCACGGCGATCCCGGATGCGAAGTAGAAAGCGAATTCCATCTTTCTGTCCTTATGGGAGCAAGCTCTTCACGTTGATCGGCTCGGCTTCGTTCTGTGCAGCGCCTTTCGGCTTGCCAGCGATCGCCATACCCGCAACACGGTAGAAGTTGTAGTCAGGGTTCTTGCCGGGGCCGGAAATCAGCAGGTCTTCTTTCTCGTACACCAGGTCCTGACGCTTGAACTCGGCCATTTCGAAATCCGGAGTCAGCTGGATCGCGGTGGTCGGGCACGCTTCTTCACACAGGCCGCAGAAGATGCAGCGCGAGAAGTTGATGCGGAAGAATTCCGGGTACCAGCGGCCGTCCTCGGTCTCGGCCTTCTGCAGCGAGATGCAGCCGACCGGGCAGGCCACCGCGCAGAGGTTGCACGCCACGCAGCGCTCCTCGCCATCGGGGTCGCGGGTGAGGACGATGCGGCCGCGGTAGCGCGGCGGCAGGTACACGGGTTCTTCGGGGTACTGCAGGGTATCGCGCTTGCGGAACCCGTGGGAGAACACCATGGCCAGGCTGCGCAGCTGGGTGCCGGTGCCCTTAACGATGTCGCCGATATACTTGAACATGGGTCAAATCCTCACTGGGCCGCGACGGCTGGCGCGTTGTAGAGCACGAGCGCAGCGGTCACCAGCAAATTGATCAGGGTCAGCGGCAGGCAGAACTTCCAGCTGAAGTCCATCACCTGGTCATAGCGTGGGCGCGGGATCGAGGCGCGCAGCAGGATGAACAGCATGATGAAGAATGCGGTCTTCAGCGCGAACCACAGGAACGACAGCTGCGGCAGGATGCCGAACGGGCCGTGCCAGCCGCCGAAGAACAGGGTCACCAGCAGTGCCGAGATGAGGATGATGCCGATGTACTCACCGACGAAGAACATGCCCCATTTCATGCCGGCATACTCGATGTGGTAGCCGTCGGCCAGTTCCTGTTCCGCTTCCGGCTGGTCGAACGGGTGACGGTGAGTCACGGCGACGCCAGCGATGAAGAAGGTGCAGAAGCCGAAGAACTGCGGAATGATGAACCACAGGTTCTGTGCCTGGTAGTCGACGATGTCGCGCATGTTGAACGAGCCCACCTGCACCACCACGCCCATCAGCGCCAGGCCCAGGAACACTTCGTACGACACGGTCTGGGCCGAGGCACGCAAGCTGCCCAGCAGGGCGTACTTGTTGTTCGACGACCAGCCGGCGAACAGCACCGCGTACACCGACAGACCGGCCATGGCGAAGAAGAACAGCAGGCCGATGTTGAGGTCGGCGACGCCCCAGGTCGGGGTGATCGGGATGACCACGAAGGCGATCAGCAGGGCGCTCATGGCCACCACCGGTGCCAGGGTGAAGATCACGCGGTCGACGAAGGGTGGGTTCCAGTCTTCCTTGAAGAACATCTTCAGCATGTCGGCAGCGATCTGGAACATGCCGAACGGGCCGACGCGGTTCGGACCGTAACGGTCCTGCCACCAGCCCAGCAGGCGACGCTCGACGAAGCTGAGCAGCGCACCGCAGACCACCACCGCCAGCAGGACCACGATGGCCCGCAGCACGGAGAGGATCACATCGATCACTTCGGGGGTGAACCAGCTCATTGTGCCGCCTCCTGCAGACCTTCGACGGATGCACCGAAGATGGCTGGCGGAATGCCGGCCAGGCCTTTCGGCAATGCGACCAGGCCAGCGCCCAGCTGTTCATTGATGCGCAGCGGCAGGCGCAGCGCCACACCGCCGACCGTCAGGCTCAGCAGGGCGCCGTCGTTGACGCCCAGGCGGTCGGCTTCGGACTTGGCCAGGGCGACATAGGCAGCCGGGATGCGTTCTTGCACCGGGGCGGCGCGCGAGGAGCTTTCTTCGCTGCCGAACAGGTGGAAGAACGGCACCGCGGTCCAGGTGCCACGGGCCGGGTTGAAGGCCCCCGGAATGCGGGTGAACCAGTTCAGGCGGTCGCCTTGCGATTCGATCAGGCGCACGCCCGGGTCACCGGCGCGCAGGTGGCCACCGACCTCGTCCTGGAACTTGTTCCAGGCCTGCGGCGAGTTCCAGCCCGGCGACCAGGCGAACGGCACCTGCTGGCGCGGTTCGGCGGAGCCCGAGTAGCCTTCCATGGAGAAGGCGAACGCGGTGTCCTTGTCCTGCGGGGTACGTGGCTCGTGCACGCTGATGTTGGCGCGCATGGCGGTACGGCCGGAATAACGCAGCGGTTCGCGGGCCAGCTTCAGGCCCTTGATGCGGAACGCGGCAGATGGCGCGGCGTTGACGATGCCAGCCAGTTGCGGGGCGGCTTCGGCGCAGGCGCTGGTGACGTGGTCGAGCTGGGTCCAGTCGACCGGCTTGTTCAGCAGGGTGGCACGCAGGGCGTGCATCCAGCGCCAGCCTTCGTGAACCAGGATGCTGCTGTCCAGGTACTGCGGGTCGAACACCTGGAAGAAGCGCTGGGCACGGCCTTCCTGGCTGACCAGGGTACCGTCGCCTTCGGCGAACGAGGCGGCCGGCAGCACCAGGTGCGCGCGGTCGACGGTCGCGGTTTTCGAGTGGTCGGCAACGATCACCACCTTGGCCGCGGCCAGGGCTGCGTCGACCTTGGCCGCTGGCACGCGGGTGTACAGGTCGTTTTCCAGCACCACGATGGCGTCGGCCGTGCCGCTGATGACGGCATCCAGCGCAGCGTCGACGGACTCGCCACCGAGCATGGCCATGCCCAGGCTGTTGGCTTCAGGCACCACCAGGCTCAGCGAACCGTTCTTCTCACGCAGCTTCAGGGCCTTGGCGATGTTGGCGGCGGCTTCGATCAGCGCCGGGTCGGCCAGCGAGGTACCGGCGACTACCAGTGGGCGCTGGGCAGCGACCAGGGCGTCGGCGATGCGCTGGGCCAGTGCTTGCGCTTCGGCGTCCAGGCCAGCCACGGCAGGCGCGCTCGGGTCGATGGCGTGGGCCACGGCGAAACCGATGCGGGCCAGGTCGGCCGGGGCGGCGTGCACGCATTCTTCGGCGACGTCGTCCAGCTTGGTTTCCGCCAGCGAAGCGATGAACAGCGGGTACAGCGCGTGCTGGCCGATATTCTTCACCGCCGCGTCGAGCCACGGCTGCACCTTCATCGCTTCGGCCATGGCCTCGGCCTTGCCCTTGGTGGCCTGGCGCACGGCCAGGGCGACGCGGGCAGCGGTCTGGGTCAGGTCTTCGCCGAGCACGAACACGGCGTCGTGGTCTTCGATGTCGCGCAGGGTCGGCACTGGCAGCGGGCTGTTGTTCAGCACGTCCAGGGCCAGGCGCACGCGGGCCAGTTCGCCGGCTTCCATACCCGAGTAGAAGTACTCGGCGCCGACCAGCTCACGCAGGCCGTAGTTGCTTTCCAGGCTGGCGCGCGGCGAGCCGATACCGACGATGGTACGCCCGCGCAGCAGGTCGGCGGCCTTGTCCAGGGCGGCGTCCAGGCTCAGCTTGGTGCCGTCGGCCAGTTGCGGCTGGCGTGGGCGATCCTTGCGGTTGACGTAGCCGTAGCCGAAGCGGCCACGGTCGCACAGGAAGTACTGGTTGACCGAACCGTTGAAGCGGTTTTCCACCCGGCGCAGTTCGCCGTAGCGCTCGCCCGGGCTGATGTTGCAGCCGCTGGAGCAGCCGTGGCAGATGCTCGGGGCGAACTGCATGTCCCACTTGCGGTTGTAGCGCTCGGAGTGGGTCTTGTCGGTGAACACGCCGGTCGGGCAGACCTCGGTCAGGTTGCCGGAGAATTCGCTTTCCAGCACGCCGTCTTCGACGCGGCCGAAGTACACGTTGTCGTGGGCGCCGTATACGCCCAGGTCGGTACCACCGGCATAGTCCTTGTAGTAGCGCACGCAGCGGTAGCAGGCGATGCAGCGGTTCATCTCATGGGCGATGAACGGGCCGAGGTCCTGGTTCTGGTGGGTACGCTTGGTGAAACGGTAGCGGCGCTCGTTGTGGCCGGTCATTACCGTCATGTCCTGCAGGTGGCAGTGACCGCCTTCCTCGCACACCGGGCAGTCGTGCGGGTGGTTGGTCATCAGCCATTCGACGACGCTGGCGCGGAACGCCTTGGACTCTTCATCGTCGATGGAGATCCAGGTGCCGTCGGAGGCAGGGGTCATGCAGGACATGACGATACGACCACGGGTGTCGTTCTCGTCGGTGTACTGCTTGACCGCACATTGCCGGCAGGCGCCAACGCTACCAAGCGCCGGGTGCCAGCAGAAATAAGGGATGTCGAGGCCGAGCGACAGACAGGCCTGTAACAGGTTGTCTGCACCGTTGACTTCGAGCGCTTTGCCGTCTACGTGGATAGTGGCCATTGTTCAAAGTTCTTCGTTGGCCCGCGTGAGCGGGCGTGGCTAATGGAAATCGGTGAGCTTGCGACACGCCACGAATGAATCGGGCCTGTCGGCAAGCTGGCGAGTGGCACGGACCACTCGCCTAATCATCTTGTTATGCGCCGACCACGATCGGCTTCGCCAAATTGGGGCGCAGGGTGTCACCAGCAGATGCTGGCGCGACACCGGCCTCGAACTCGGACCGGAAGTATTTGATGGCACTGCCCAGCGGCTCGACGGCACCCGGTGCGTGAGCACAGAAGGTGCGGCCTGGGCCGAGGAAGTTGACCAGGCCCAGCAGCGTCTCGATGTCTTCGGCGCGGCCCTGGCCTTTTTCCAGTGCGCGCAGCATCTTCACGCTCCACGGCAGGCCGTCACGGCAGGGCGTGCACCAGCCGCACGACTCGCGGGCGAAGAACTCCTCCATGTTGCGCAGCAGCGAAACCATGTTGATGCTGTCGTCCACCGCCATGGCCAGGCCGGTACCCATGCGGGTGCCGACCTTGGCGATGCCGCCGGCGTACATCTGCGCGTCGAGGTGCTCGGGCAGCAGGAAGCCGGTACCAGCGCCGCCTGGCTGCCAGCACTTGAGCTTGAAGCCGTCGCGCATGCCGCCGGCGTAGTCTTCGAACAGCTCGCGGGCGGTGACGCCGAACGGCAGTTCCCACAGGCCCGGGTTCTTCACCTTGCCGGAGAAGCCCATCAGCTTGGTGCCGTGGTCTTCGCTGCCTTCGCGGGCCAGCGACTTGTACCAGTCGTTGCCGTTGGCGACGATGGCCGGCACGTTGCACAGGGTTTCGACGTTGTTGACGCAGGTCGGCTTGCCCCACACGCCCACGGCGGCAGGGAAGGGCGGCTTCGAGCGCGGGTTGGCGCGGCGGCCTTCCAGCGAGTTGATCAGCGCGGTTTCTTCACCGCAGATGTAGCGGCCGGCACCGGTGTGCACGAACAGCTCGAAATCGAAGCCGCTGCCGAGGATGTTCTCGCCCAGCAGGCCGGCGGCCTTGGCTTCCTCGATGGCGCGGTTGAGGTGCTTGGCGGCGGTGGTGTATTCGCCGCGCAGGAAGATGTAGCCACGGTAGGCCTTCAGGGCGCGGGCGCTGATCAGCATGCCCTCGACCAGCAGATGGGGCTGTTGCTCCATCAGCATGCGGTCCTTCCAGGTGTTCGGCTCCATTTCGTCCGCGTTGCACAGCAGGTAGCGGATGTTCATGGATTCGTCTTTGGGCATCAGGCCCCACTTCACGCCAGTGGGGAAGCCTGCGCCGCCACGGCCCTTGAGGCCGGAGTCCTTGACGCTCTGCACGATGTCGTCGGCCGACATCTGCGCCAGCGCCTTGCGCGCCGCGGCATAGCCGTTCTTCGACTCGTACTCGGCCAGCCAGACCGGCTCGCCGTCGTCACGCAGGCGCCAGGTCAGCGGGTGGGTTTCGGCCGTGCGCGCGATGCGGTTGGCCGGGCCGAAGGAAGTAATGGTCATACGTAACCCTCCAGCAGTTTGGAAACGCCAGCCGGCTGCACGTCACCGAAGGTGTCGTCGTCGATCATCAGCGCCGGGGCCTTGTCGCAGTTGCCCAGGCAGCACACCGGCAGCAGGGTGAAGCGGCCGTCGGCGGTGGTCTGGCCGAGGCCGATGCCCAGTTCGCTCTGGATCTGGCTGACCACCGACTCATGGCCGCCGATGTAGCAGACCATGCTGTCGCATACGCGGATGATGTGGCGGCCGACCGGCTGACGGAAGATCTGGCTGTAGAAGGTGGCCACACCCTCGACGTCGCTGGCCGGGATGCCCAGTACTTCGCCGATGGCGTGGATGGCACCGTCCGGTACCCAGCCACGTTCCTTCTGGACGATCTTCAGGGCTTCGATGGACGCCGCGCGCGGGTCCTCGTAGTGATGCATTTCGTGCTCGATGGCCGAGCGCTCGGTTTCGCTCAGGGCGAAACGGTCTGTCTGGATAAGCGTGCTGTTCATGCTTAGCGGTCCACGTCAGCCATAACGAAGTCGATACTGCCCAGGTACGCGATGAGGTCGGCGACCATGCTGCCTTTGATCACCGAAGGGATCTGCTGCAGGTGCGGGTAGCTCGGGGTACGGATCCGGGTGCGGTAGCTCATGGTGCCGCCATCGCTCGTCAGGTAGTAACTGTTGATGCCCTTGGTCGCCTCGATCATCTGGAACGACTCGTTGGCCGGCATGACCGGGCCCCACGAGACTTGCAGGAAGTGCGTGATCAGGGTCTCGATGTGCTGCAGGGTGCGCTCTTTCGGCGGCGGCGTGGTCAGCGGGTGGTCCGCCTTGTACGGGCCTTCCGGCATGTTGCGCAGGCACTGGTCGATGATGCGGATACTCTGGCGCATCTCCTCGACACGGACCATGCAGCGATCGTAGGCATCGCCGTTGTGGGCCAGCGGTACTTCGAACTCGAAGTTCTCGTAGCCGGAGTAGGGGCGGGCCTTGCGCAGGTCGAAGTTGCAGCCGGTGGCACGCAGGCCGGCACCGGTAGTACCCCAGGCCAGGGCTTCCTTGGTGTTGTACGCGGCAACGCCGATGGTACGGCCCTTGAGGATGCTGTTCTGCAGGGCAGCCTTTTCGTACTCGTCGAGGCGTTTCGGCAGCCATTCGACGAAGTCCTTGACCAGCTTGTCCCAGCCGCGCGGCAGGTCGTGGGCGACGCCACCGATGCGGTACCAGGCCGGGTGCAGGCGGAAACCGGTGATCGCTTCGATCACGGTGTAGGCGCGCTGGCGGTCGGTGAAGGTGAAGAACACCGGGGTCATGGCGCCGACGTCCTGGATGTAGGTACCCAGGAACAGCAGGTGGCTGGTGATACGGAAGAACTCGGCCAGCATCACGCGGATGGTGTCGACCTTCTGTGGCACCTTGATGCCGGCCAGCTTCTCGACCGCGAGCACGTACGGCAGGTTGTTCATCACCCCGCCGAGGTAGTCGATACGGTCGGTGTAGGGGATGAAGCTGTGCCACGACTGGCGCTCGGCCATTTTCTCAGCGCCACGGTGGTGGTAGCCGATGTCCGGTACGCAGTCGACGATTTCTTCACCGTCCAGCTGCAGGACGATACGGAAGGCACCGTGCGCCGAAGGGTGGTTGGGGCCGAGGTTGAGGAACATGTAGTCCTCGTTGGCGCCCTGGCGCTTCATGCCCCAGGCTTCCGGGTTGAAGCGTGCCGATTCCTCTTCAAGCTGCTGCTTGGCCAGGGTCAGGCTGTAGGGATCGAACTCGGTGGCGCGGGCCGGGTAGTCCTTGCGCAGCGGGTGGCCTTCCCAGGTGGGCGGCATCATGATGCGGCTGAGGTGCGGGTGGCCGGCAAAGTCGATGCCGAACATGTCCCAGACTTCGCGCTCGTACCAGTTGGCGTTCGGCCAGATACCGGTCACGGTCGGCAGGTTCAGGTCGCCTTCGCTGAGCGCCACCTTGATCATCACATCGCTGTTACGCTCGATCGACAGCAGGTGGTAGAACACGCTGAAGTCGGCGGCTGGCAGGCCGCGGCGCTGGGTGCGCAGGCGTTCGTCGACGCCGTGCAGGTCGTACAGCATGCTGTACGGCTTGGCCACGCCGCGCAGGAAGCTGAGCACTTCCTTGAGCTGCTCGCGCTTGACCCACAGCACGGGCATGCCGGTGCGGGTTTCCTGGGCGACGAATGCTTCGGCGCCAAAACGGTTGTGCAGTTCGACGACCACATCCTGGTCGTCTGCCTTGTAGGGCGGAATGAAAATAGCGTTGTCCGCTGTCATGGTCTCGGTCGCTTTGGGTCAACGTTAAGAATGAAGCCAGGCCGCCGGCTCCAGGGGAGCGGGCGGCAGGTCGCTGGATCAGACTTCGTCGGGGCTGCGCAGGTTGGTTACGGCGATGCGCTGCTCACGACGCAGGTCCTTCTGGGCTGGCATCTCGGCACGGTAGATGCCTTGATCACCAACAACCCAGGAAAGCGGGCGTCGTTCTTGGCCGATCGACTCCTGCAGCAGCATCAAGCCTTGCAGGAAAGCCTCAGGGCGCGGCGGGCAGCCGGGCACATAGACGTCCACGGGGAGGAACTTGTCGACCCCCTGAACGACCGAGTAGATGTCGTACATGCCACCGGAGTTGGCACACGAACCCATGGAAATGACCCATTTCGGTTCGAGCATCTGCTCGTACAGGCGCTGGATGATCGGCGCCATTTTGACGAAACAGGTACCGGCGATGACCATGAAGTCGGCCTGGCGCGGCGAGGCCCGGATGACTTCGGCGCCGAAGCGGGCGATGTCGTGGGGTGCCGTGAAGGCCGTGGTCATTTCCACGTAGCAGCAGGACAGGCCGAAGTTGTACGGCCAGAGGGAGTTCTTGCGACCCCAGTTGACCGCGCCACGCAGCACATCTTCGAGCTTGCCCATGAAGATGTTCTTGTGGACCTGGTCCTCCAGCAGTTGATCGGTGACGGTTTCCCGTTCACCGACCGGGTACTGCTCGTTGGGCGCATCCGGATCGATTCTGGTGAGATTGTATTGCATGCCAAAGCCTCATTGTTTCAGCTTCGCTTGCCGCTTGCGGCGACCTTCGGGAGCCCAATCAAGTGCCCCGACGCGCCAAAGGTAGACAAGACCTGCCAACAGAATTGCTATGAAAACGAGTGCTTCGACGAATCCGGTCCAGCCGCTTTCGCGGACGGACACAGACCATGCAAAGAGAAAGAGGGCTTCGATATCGAAGATCACGAACAGCATCGCGACCAGATAGAATTTGGCGGACAGGCGCAGGCGGGCGCTGCCGACGGGCAGCATGCCGGATTCGAAGGGTTCGTTCTTGGCGCGGCCCCAGGCCTTGCTGCCGAGCAGGCTGGACAGGCCGAGCATGAAGGCGCACAGGCCGACGACACCCAGGAGGAAGATGGCAAAGCCCCAGTTGTGGGCGATGAGTCCTGCCGAATCGGACATGCTAGAAATCCTTATACAGAGACCCAGCTCTGCAGTCTGAAATAAGTGTAGAGCGGCGACCTGGTGTCGCACGTGCAGTGACCAAATGTCGCAGCTGAATCAATCGGGCTGATTTTATGGGTAAACCCGGTGCAAGTAAAATTTCTGTCGCAAATTTATTCGTAGGATTAAGTACAAAACCCGCGCGTAACCGGCTGAAAGCCTTGAGGTTAGGGCATTGCATGCGGTTTTGTTAATTATGTTTCTTGGCGCTGGTAACGAAGGACAAACTTCGAAATGATAATTGATATCATTTGAACTGATCCCTGATAATTCGGCTGTTCTGCACCTTGAAAAGTTCATCTGGCGGTTGCCCCTACTTGCAAACGCGAAAAACGCCTGTTCTAGCAACTTCCGACACCGCTCGCACCGCTCTGGGTCAATACTTTGCCGATTGGCCGATGACTGGCTGACGAGGCGATTGCCCACTGGCCGAGCCAGTAGGTGAGGATGATCAGGTACGGTGCGGCAGCGAACGGGCTGACGAAGCGGTCGATGCCGATCAGGCTGTCGGAGAACACGAACAGGCCAGCCCCCAGCGCGGCCAGGCCACCAAGGGCCAGGGCGCGCCAGAGCATGGCGCTGATGGCCAGGGCGTACACTGCGACCGGGATTAGCAATGCGCCGAGGCCGTGGCTGGCGAGCACGCCGAACAGGGTGATGCCGGTGAGGGCGCTGAACAGGAATGCGGGCAGGGCGGGGCGCAAGGTTTGGCCGCAATAGGCCCGCAGGTAGGCCAGGTGGGCACAAAGGAATGCGACCAGGCCGAACACGAACAGGTCGGCGGGGGTGGCCAGCAGGATGTCGCCGAGTACCGAGAAGGCCAGGCCGAGGGTGATCCAGCGGCGATAAGGTGTGGCATGGGCGCTGCGCAGCCAAGCGATCAGGGTCAGTACCGGGATGGGTTTGGTCAGCCAGGCGAGCAGGGTGTTGTCGCTGGCCAGTGCATATATGTAGAGGGCCGCAGCGGCCAAGGCGAGAATGGTCAGGTGGCTTGGACGAGGCATGGGTGGTCCCTTGCGGCTGGGCTGCCACAAGCATAGACCTGATCCCGGGTTTTGCTTTGGCCTGTACCGGCCCTTTCGCGGGCATGCCCGCTCCCACAGGATCACCGCAGTCTTCAGTAATTGCGCAGTACTTGTGGGAGCGGGCGCGCCCGCGAAGAGGCCCGCCCAGGCATTCGGGAAATTCCTGCGGACACAACAATGACCACAGAAGACAACCAATTCACCGTCGACAAAAACACCTTCTACCAAGGCGAAAACGGCACCCGTCCACTGTTTCGCAACGAGCCAGGCATTCCCTGTCGCAACGCCCGCGAGCAATCTTCAGAACTGATGGGCTATATACGCGAACTGACCATCACCGGCCTGATGGATGAGAAGCCGATGATGATCTGGGCCGCCCACTATTTGAGCGCGATGGCCAAGGCGCTGATGGATGCAGAGCTGGGCATGAAGCACTGAGGTGCTACCGGCAGGGTGATTTCTCCTGTGGGAGCGGCCTTGCGTCGCGATTGGGGTGCGAAGCGCCCCCGGGATCGGTATATCGTCGCAAGATTGCCGGGGCCGCTCTGCGGTCCATTCGCGACACAAGGCCGCCCCACATGTTTGGCTAGCCTGTTGCCCGCCAGTACACGCAAAAACAAAGGCCCGGGGCTTTCACAAGCCCCGGGCCTTCCTTCAACCGCAACCCACTATCAGTGGAACTGCTCTTCCTCGGTCGAACCGGTCAGTGCAGTCACCGACGATGCCCCACCCTGGATAACGGTGGTCATGTCATCGAAGTAACCAGTACCCACTTCCTGCTGGTGCGCCACGAAGGTGTAGCCTTTGCTGGCATCGGCGAATTCCTGCTCCTGCAGCTTCACGTAGGCGGTCATGTCGTTGCGGGCGTAATCGTGCGCCAGGTTGAACATGCCATGCCACATGTTGTGAATGCCGGCCAGGGTGATGAACTGGTGCTTGTAGCCCATCGCCGACAGCTCGCGCTGGAACTTGGCGATGGTCGCGTCGTCCAGGTTCTTCTTCCAGTTGAAGGAAGGCGAGCAGTTGTACGACAGGATCTGGTCCGGGTATTCCTTCTTGATCGCTTCGGCGAAGCGGCGGGCTTCGTCCAGGTCCGGCTTGGCGGTTTCACACCAGATCAGGTCGGCGTACGGGGCGTAGGCCAGGCCGCGGGCGATGGCCTGGTCCAGGCCGGCGCGTACCTTGTAGAAGCCTTCACGGGTGCGCTCGCCCACCACGAATGGCTGGTCGTACGGGTCGCAGTCGCTGGTCAGCAGGTCGGCGGCGTTGGCGTCGGTACGGGCCAGAATGATCGTCGGTACGCCCGATACGTCAGCGGCCAGACGCGCGGCCACCAGCTTCTGCACGGCTTCCTGGGTCGGTACCAGCACCTTGCCACCCATGTGGCCGCACTTCTTCACCGAGGCCAGCTGGTCTTCGAAGTGCACGCCGGCGGCGCCCGCTTCGATCATGTTTTTCATCAGCTCGTAGGCGTTCAGCACGCCGCCGAAACCGGCTTCGGCGTCCGCCACGATCGGCGCGAAGTAGTCGATGTAGCCGTCGTCGCCCGGGTTCTTGCCGGCTTTCCACTGAATCTGGTCGGCGCGACGGAAGGCGTTGTTGATGCGCTTGACCACGGTCGGCACCGAGTCGACCGGGTACAGCGACTGGTCAGGGTACATCGACTCGGCCGAGTTGTTGTCGGCGGCAACCTGCCAGCCCGACAGGTAGATGGCCTGGATGCCAGCCTTGACCTGCTGCACTGCCTGGCCGCCGGTCAGGGCGCCCATGCAGTTGACGAAATCTTTTTCTGGGCGGAAGGACGGGTGGGCACCTTCGGTGACCAGCTTCCACAGTTTTTCTGCACCCAGGCGGGCCAGGGTGTGCTCCGGCTGCAGGGAGCCACGCAGGCGAACGACATCAGCGGCGGTGTAGGTACGGGTCACGCCTTTCCAGCGCGGGTTCTCGGCCCAGTCTTTCTCGAGGGCTGCAATTTGCTGTTCGCGTGTCAGTGCCATGGAAATAAACCTCGTCGCATCGATCTTGGGGTAATTGTGCTGATGCTCGGGGCCGATCAGGGACGCTGGCGGCTGTCCTGTTCGTGGAAGTGCGGCGGCGAACGCGAAGGCTCGAAGGGAAAGGGGATGCAGGCCAGGCGCAAGGAACTCCGGCAGGTCGGCTCGTGGTTGCCTTGCTGCGGTGCTACGCGATTGCCAGTACTGCGGTGATGCGCTTCCGTCCCTCGGGACAACTTCTTCGTTGCAGTCGCAATCCCGTCGAACCGCCTTGTGGGCCGTATAGACACGAGGCGCCTCCAGGGGTGGGAGGAGCGCGCCTCGAAGGCCCTTGCCAGGGCCCCTGATTAGCGGGAGCGAGGCCATCATGCCCTTGGCAAAAAGACCCTGTCAAATGTTTTGTAGTGGTTTTTTGTGCTTACTACATCTTTGGTCTAATGCGACTCGGCAGTCAGTTTCAAGGCCTTTGGTCGAGGCCTTGAGTTGCCTGGGATCAGTCGACAAGGTCGACTTTGACCCGCAAAGTCATGTTTTCACCGCGCTGGGTGCTGTAACTGTGGCTGGATGCACTGCGCTCGGCCTGGCTCTGCTGGTTGAACCCGGCCAGGGTGATCCATTCACCCAGCCTGCCGGTGACCGTCGTGTCGGTGCTTTGCACTTTCACTACATCGGCACGTTCCTGGCTGATGCGGTCATTATTGGTGCTTATTTGCAGACGAACCGTATCGCCGCTCAGGCTCGGGGTGACGTAGAAACCCTGGGTCACGTTGCGGTATTCGGTGTTGCTCTGCAGGCGTCCGTAGCTGTCGGTGCTGGTGCTGGTAACCGGGATGCTCTGGCCAACCTGGATCAGTGCCGGCTGGCCTTCGCTGGCCTGAACCTGTTGCATGCCGCCGTCGCGGTTGCTGGTGCCGTAGTGAATGACGTGCACGTTGCCGCGGTTGTCCTGGAAGTTGCTGTCATTGTTGTCGACGCTGATCAGCAGGCGCCTGGGGGCAGTGTCCAGTTGTTGCAGCAGGGCGCGCAGGTCGTCGATGCGCTCGGCGCTGGCGTTGACGATCAGCTTGTTCTCGAAGGCAGTGACGCTGCCGTCCTTGCCGATGAACGCCTGCGCTGCCGGCAGCAGTTCGGCGCTGCTGCGGTGTTGCAGTGGCACGACCTCGGTGGCGGCGTGGACGGTAAGGCTGGTGGCCAGCAGCAGCGAGGCGAAAAGCGGGCGTAGCGGCATGGGGATGGTCTCCGCGGGTGGAATCAACATGATGGCAAATTTGTAGCGCTTGTGCCGGGTCCAGGTCACAAGTTGGCGTTCATGCAGCTGAACCTTGGCGCTGGTCGGGCAGTCGCAATGTCAGGAAAGGCGGGGGGCTGATCGCATGAAGCGCCATGTCGTCATGCTGATGATGATCTTCAGTTGTGCCGTGTCGGCGCAAGCGGACACGCTGCGCATCAAGCAACTGCAGCGTTGCGGCGACCTGTTGGGTGAAGCTGAACAGCAATGGTGCGTGCGAGCCGAGGGCCTGGGGGCCGGTGTACCGATTGTCCGGCTCGGCGGGGCGCAACTTGAGCAGGCTGGCATCGAGCGGCATGGCGACACGCTGAGGCTGACCCTGGCCAAGGATGAGCAACGCAGCGCGCCGCTGTGGCTGCAGGACGGTGAGCGCACCAGCAACGCCGTCTGGCTGACCCGTCAGCGCAGCCATGTTGTTGCCGCAGGGCCTGGCGAAGTGGCGAAGAACATGGATGGCCTGACCACCTACCTCGACCTGGTCAGCCTGTTGATCGAAGAAAAACACGATGGCGCCGCCGAAGCCCGGCGTATTGCCGACAAGTACGGTGCCCAGGTGGTCGGTGCCATCCCGCCGCTCAATGTTTACCAGTTGCGCCTGCCGGTGCGTGACCTGGTGCAACGCGACGCGCTGGTCCTGCGCATCGGCACCGAGGTCAGCGTGGATGCCGTGATCGTCGAGGAGTCCGCACCCGAACGTGGCGAGGAGGGCGAAGGCAGCGGCCAGCCGGCCATCGACCAGGCAGACGAATGGGCCGCCAACCGTTTCATGGATGCGTTGTACTTCTACCAGCGACGCATCCCTGCTTCCGGGATGCCGGTGCAGCCAATACGGGTGGGCGTGATCGAGCGCGAGGTGGACTTCGACGCACCGCCATTCAGCGTTTACCGGGGTGCTTGCGACAAGGGTCAGACCTGCCTGTATGGCCCCGACGGCGATCGCCCGGGTAGCCATGGCAGCCACGTGGCCGGCATCCTGGCGGCCCGGGGGCAAGGCTTCCTGCCCGGGCTGGGCCGACACAGTCCGGGCTTCGAGGTGATTGTCGGGCGCAACTCGGATGCCGGGATCACCGCCAATATCGCTGCCTCGGTGAACCTGGTCGAAGACGGCGTGCGGGTGTTGAACTGGAGCTGGGGCATCCACCGGGTCGGGGCGAAGAACGTGCAGGGGGATGAGGTCGAATCCCTGGTGCGCTCCGGGCTGGCGATGAGTGGCTATGAAGAGTTGCTCGAAGAATTCTTCCTCTGGCTGCGGGCCAGGCATCCCGATGTGCTGGTGGTGAACTCGGCCGGCAATGGGGCGTCCTGGTCGGGCACCGATGAATATCGGCTGCCTTCCTCGTTCATCACCGAGCAGCTGCTGGTAGTGGGCGGGCATCAGCGCAGTGACCAGGCGGTGCCGGTCGAAGACCCTCGGCATGTCCGCAAGCGCCACAGCTCGAACATCGACATGCGCGTGGATATCAGCGCTGCCGCGTGCATTCGCCCGGCCGCCGCGGATCGGCCGCACTGCGGCACGTCATACGCCACACCGCTGGTCACGGCCACCGTGGCGACCATGCTGGCGATCAACCCGGCGCTGACCCCGCAACAGGTGCGCATGTTGTTGCGGCGCAGCGCCCTGACCCTGGGCAGCGAACAGGATTTCGAGGCCATGGATGCCGAAGACCTGACCGCGCCGATACTGCCGTCGGAGCGCGGCGGGCGGCTGGACCACCCGGACCTGGGGCGCTCGGCACGCCTGGACATGCAGCGGGCACTGGACCTGGCCATACAAAGCCGGGACCGGGTGCGCTGAACGGTGGCTGCTGGCAGACAAATTCCGTAACATCGCGCCCCTCGTTTTTCCCGTCCGCCCCGGACTGCACCACAGGATCCTCATGAAACCCGCCCGACTCCGCGCCGACCTGCTCGCCGGCCTGACCACTTCGTTCGCCTTGGTGCCCGAATGCATCGCGTTCGCCCTGGTGGCCCATCTCAACCCGCTGATGGGCCTGTACGGGGCGTTCGTCATCTGCACCCTGACGGCGCTGTTTGGCGGTCGGCCGGGGATGATTTCCGGCGCGGCCGGCTCGATGGCGGTGGTGATCGTCGCCCTGGTGGTGCAGCACGGCGTGCAGTACCTGTTGGCGACGGTGCTGTTGGGTGGCGCGGTGATGATCCTGTTCGGCTTGCTGCGCCTGGGCAAGCTGGTGCGCCTGGTGCCGTACCCGGTGATGCTCGGTTTCGTCAACGGCCTGGCGATCGTCATCGCCCTGGCCCAGCTCGAACACTTCAAGCAAGCTGGGCAATGGCTCCGTGGCACTCCACTGTACCTGATGGTTGGGCTGGTAGCGCTGACCATGCTGGTGGTCTATCTGTTGCCAAAGCTGACCCGCGCGGTGCCGCCGGCGCTGGTGGCGATCCTTGGCGTCGGCTTGCTGGTGTACCTGCTCGGCCTGCCCACACGCACCCTGGGCGACATGGCGCAGGTTGCCGGTGGCCTGCCGCAGCTGGCCCTGCCGGATGTACCGTGGAACCTGGCAACCCTGAAGATCGTCGCGCCCTATGCGCTGCTGATGGCCATGGTCGGCCTGCTGGAAACCCTGCTTACCCTCAACCTGACCGATGAAATCACCGAAAGTCGCGGCTTCCCGGACCGCGAATGCGTGGCCCTTGGTGCGGCCAACATGGTGTCCGGCCTGTGCGGCGGCATGGGCGGTTGCGCGATGATCGGCCAGACGGTGATCAACCTCAGCTCCAATGGCCGTGGGCGGCTATCGGGGGTGGTGGCCGGGGGCATGGTCCTGCTGTTCGTACTGTTCCTGGCCCCGCTGATCGAACGCATTCCGCTGGCAGCGCTGGTCGGGGTGATGTTCGTGGTGGCGCAGCAGACCTTCGCCTGGGCGTCGCTGCGGGTGTTGCACAAGGTACCGCTGAACGATGTGCTGGCGATCATTGCGGTAACCGTGGTCACGGTGTTCACCGACCTGGCGGTGGCGGTGTTGTTCGGCATCATCATCGCCGCGCTGAACTTTGCCTGGCAGCATGCCCGGGAGCTGTATGCCGACAGCCACGAAGACGGCGAGGGGGGCAAGCATTACCGGCTGCATGGCACGCTGTTCTTTGCCTCGACCACCGCGTTCCTCGAACAGTTCGACGCCGCCAACGACCCGGCCCGGGTCACGCTGGACTGCCAGCATTTGAGCTTTGTCGACTATTCGGCAATTGCGGCTTTGCAGACCTTGCGCGAGCGTTATGCCAAGGCGGGCAAGCATGTGCGTGTGGTGCATTTGTCGGAGCGCTGCAAGAAGCTGTTGAAGCGGGCGGGGGAGCAGCATTGAGAAGGGTTGTTGCCTGCGCTGGCCTCTTCGCGGGCGCGCCCGCTCCCACAGGGATTGCATAACCCTTGAACTGTGCCCCTGAGGTTGGCTTTTTTGTCCAACATCAGGGGCGCACCTCACCCTTGTGGGAGCGGGCATGCCCGCGAAGAGGCCGGTGCAAGAGAAGGACTTATTCCCCGCGGTTCTTCTTCACGATGGCATCGGCAATGCTTGCCGGCGCCTCGGCATAGCGGGTGAACTCCATCGAGAAGCTCGCCCGGCCCTGGGTCATCGAGCGCATCGAGGTGGCGTAGCCGAACATCTCGCCCAGCGGCACCTCGGCACGGATCACCTTGCCGGCTGGCGTTTCGTCACCGTCCTGGATCATCCCGCGGCGCCGGCTCAGGTCGCCGAGGATGTCACCCTGGTACTCCTCCGGCGTGACCACCTCGACTTTCATCACCGGCTCCAGCAACACCGCGCCGCCTTTCTGCGACAACTGTTTGGTGGCCATCGAGGCCGCGATCTTGTAGGCCATTTCGTTGGAGTCGACATCGTGGTACGAGCCGTCGTACACCGCCGCCTTCAGGTTGATCAGCGGGTAGCCGGCGAGCACGCCGTTCTTCATCTGCTCTTCGATACCCTTCTGGATCGCCGGGATGTACTCGCGCGGCACCACGCCACCGACGATCTCGTTGATGAATTCCAGGCCTTCCTTGCCCTCGTCGCCGGGGGCGAAGCGGATCCAGCAGTGACCGTACTGGCCACGGCCACCGGACTGGCGGACGAAGCGGCCCTCGATCTCGCAGGTGTTGCGGATCTTCTCGCGGTAGGCCACCTGTGGTTTGCCGATATTGGCCTCGACGTTGAACTCGCGGCGCATGCGGTCGACGATGATGTCCAGGTGCAGCTCACCCATGCCCGAGATGATGGTCTGGCCGGTCTCTTCGTCGGTGCGCACGCGGAATGACGGGTCTTCCTGGGCCAGCTTGCCCAGGGCGATGCCCATTTTTTCCTGGTCGGCCTTGGTCTTGGGTTCCACGGCCACGGAAATCACCGGGTCGGGGAAGTCCATGCGCTCGAGGATGATCGGCTTGTCCATGTCGCACAGGGTATCGCCGGTGGTCACGTCCTTCATGCCGATCAGCGCGGCGATGTCGCCAGCGCACACATCCTTGATTTCTGCCCGCTGGTTGGCATGCATCTGCACCATGCGGCCGATGCGTTCCTTCTTGCCCTTGACCGAATTGAGCACCGCGTTGCCGGAGCTGAGCACGCCGGAATAGACCCGGGCGAAGGTCAGGGTGCCGACGAACGGGTCGGTGGCGATCTTGAAGGCCAGGGCCGAGAATGGCTCGCTGTCGTCGGCGTGACGCTCCAGGTGCTTGCCTTCGTCGTCCGGGTCGGTGCCCTTGATGGCGGGGATTTCCGACGGCGCAGGCAGATAGTCGATGACCGCGTCGAGCATCAGCGGCACGCCCTTGTTCTTGAACGACGAGCCGAGGATGGTCGGCACGATTTCGTTGTTCAGGGTGCGTTTGCGCAGGCCGGCCTTGATCTCTTCGGTGCTCAGTTCTTCGCCTTCGAGAAACTTGCCGAGCAGCTCGTCATCGGCCTCGGCTGCCGCTTCGACCATATGCGCCCGCCATTCATCGGCCAGCGCCTGCAGTTCGGCGGGGATGGCTTCTTCGCGATAACTGGTGCCCTGGTCGGCGTCGTTCCAGTAGATGGCCTTCATCTTCACCAGGTCGATCTGGCCCTGGAAGTTTTCCTCGCTGCCGATGGCCAGCTGGATCGGTACCGGGTGGTGGCCCAGGCGCTGGTCGATCTGCTTGACCACGCGCAGGAAGTCGGCACCCTGGCGGTCCATCTTGTTGACATAGGCCAGGCGCGGCACGTGGTACTTGTTGGCCTGGCGCCACACCGTCTCGGACTGTGGCTCGACCCCGTCGGCGCCGCTGAATACCACCACCGCGCCATCCAGTACGCGTAGCGAGCGCTCCACCTCGATGGTGAAGTCGACGTGGCCCGGGGTGTCGATGATATTGAAGCGGTACTTGTGGGCGAACTGCTTGGTCGAGCCCTGCCAGAACGCGGTGGTCGCCGCCGAGGTGATGGTGATGCCGCGTTCCTGTTCCTGGGCCATCCAGTCCATGGTCGCGGCGCCATCGTGCACCTCGCCCATCTTGTGGTTGACCCCGGTGTAGAACAGGATCCGCTCGGTGGTCGTGGTCTTGCCAGCATCCACGTGGGCGACGATGCCGATGTTGCGGTACAGCTCGATGGGTGTTGTGCGGGCCATGGCGGACTACCTGCGAATGGTCGGATTCCACCACGTTAGCAGACCGGCAGAATCCTGCCGTGCCGCCGGGCTGTCAGTCAGCCTGGGCCAGCAGCAGCCATTGGCCATCTTCTTCGCGCGCCAGGCCGCTGGCCGGCAGCAGGGCCAGCAGGCGGCTGTGCAGGGCGGCTTCGGTAAAGGTCTTGAGCGTGGTCAGGTCCAGGTTGCCGACCAGGTTCAGGTCAGCCTTGGTGTACGACAACCAGGCCTTTTTCAGTACCAGGGCAACGTCGCTGGCCGCCGTGCTGGCGAAGCGGCGGTGCCACGGGCGGCCGTCGAAAGTGAAGGTGTGGGTGTGGCTGTAGCTGCTCTGCTCGCCACCTTCGGCGCAGCGGTGGCAGCGGCACGGGCCTTCGCCGAAGGCATTGCGCAGGTAGCTGTTGAAATCCACCACAGGCTTGAGGGACAGGCGTTTGTCGACTTCGAACAGGTCGGCGATCAAGGGTTCTTCGGCGCTCACTCGGGGATCCTCGTGTAGGTGGCGTGCATCGGCGGGCACCCTAACAGATCGGGCCTTTCAGATCATCTTTTGCAGGCCTGGCCTCTTCGCGGGGGCGC